>JBJTGN010000117.1:0-13887 GCA_046093905.1 Actinomycetota bacterium | reverse complement strand
GATCCGTTCGATCAGCCCTGCAAGCAGTCGTGACCTGTCCACCATTGCAGTTGAGTCCACCCATTCGTGATCCGCATGGGCGCCGCCTCCCACCGCTCCCAGTCCATCGAGAGTCGGGACACCAGCGGCAGCGGTGAAGTTCCCGTCCGACCCTCCACCCACAGCGACAGCCGAGATTTCACCGAGACCGAGGTCCCGCGCGACGTTTTCTGCGATGTTCAGTAACCGGGTCGATGCACTCGCTGGCATGGGCGGTCGATTGAACCCGCCGAGCAACTCGAGCGATGCCCCAGGGAGTTGCGGCTGCAAGCCATTCATCGCCTGTTGAACTCGCGCGCTTTCATTCGGATCGTCAGCCCGCACGTCGATCAAGATTCGGGCGCGTGCGGGCACAACGTTGTCAGCTGTGCCGACGTCGGCGACAGTCGGTGTCACCGTCGTCCCCTTGCTCGGATCTCCGAATGTGGCGATCCGCAACACTTGCGTGGCAGCTTCGACCAGAGCGTTGACTCCCTTCTCCGGCTCGAGACCGGCATGGGACGCGCGCCCGTGAACAATGAGCTCGTACGTCCCCGTTCCCTTACGGGCAGATTTCAATGCACCGCCATCGGCGCTCGGCTCGAGTACGAGAGCTGATCCACTAGCTCGCGCCCGTTCGATGATCAGATTCTTCGAAGTTCCCGAACCGACCTCTTCGTCTGCAGACAGAAAGATCTCGACTTGAGATGAATCCTCCAACGAAGCAACTCCGTGGATCGCTTGAACAATTCCAGCCTTCATGTCGAAAACACCGGGGCCGTAGACCCGACCCGCGTCGATGCGGAAAGGTCTCTTCTCGAGCGTCCCGAGCGGAAATACGGTGTCATGGTGTCCGACCAGCAGTACAGATGGGTCACCTCCGCCACTCCAGTGAACATGCGGTCCGGCCTCGGATCGATGTATCGAAGGAGCGGATCCGAGTCTCTTTTCGATGATGTCCGAAAGAACCGCTGCACTCGTGTCGAGGGCAGCGAGATCACGCGATGGAGACTCGATGTTCACCAGTGCCGCGAGATCGCTCAACATCGCTTCGAGATCGAGTTGCCGGGACATTCCGTCAGTCTCCGACCACGGTCAGAATCAGGAGTTGCTGGCCGGTGCTGTGACTTTCGAGAAGGAACTCTCCCAAACGATCAGCGGTGAATGAAAACTGGACATCGGTCCCGGTGAGCTCCAGGTCGTAACCGTGCATGTGGAACTCGTCCTCGACTGCGCTGCGAACCCGAATCTTGACGGGTGAACCAAGTGCGACTTCCACCTGTTGCAGAGTGTTCTCAGCGACCTCGATGGTGATGTTCAGTACTTCGGTTTGAGGTAAGCCTGCCTCAGGCACATCCCTGTCTGCTGACGTCGTCGGTGGAGAGGTTGCGATCGGATCAGTTGGCGACGCCATGTCCGAAATCGTGAATTCCGTCGGCGCCTGTACCGATGTTGCACTGTCGTCCGAGCAGGCAACGACCAGGCTCGCCAACAGGGCTAGACCCGAAAACACTGCAAGGCGGCTTCGCTGACGAGTGGTGTGTGCTGTGACCATTCGTCCATCGTTGCACAGGAGATCGACTCGCCCCCGCCAGGTTCGACACGCCCGAGACAAAACCACCCCCGCTCGCATGCTCGGTGGAGAATTCGACCCGAGGACATTGACTGACGATGTGGATATCACCTTTTGGGGTGCCGCAGGCACCGTGACCGGTTCACGTTTTCACGTGCGAACCGACCACTCTCAGATTCTCGTCGACTGCGGACAATTCCAAGGCGATCGGGCCTTGCGTCGACGCAACTGGGAGCAGTTCCCAATCGACCCGGCAACCCTCGATGCGGTGGTTCTGACACACGCTCACATCGACCACAGCGGTTATGTGCCCGCTCTCGTGAGAGACGGATTCCGAGGACCGATTTGGTGCACCAGGGCAACAAAAGACCTGTGTGAACTCCTGCTGCGCGATTCAGCCATGCTCCAAGAAGAGGAGGCCTTCTACGCGAACAAGCACAAGAGCAGTCGTCACGATCCAGCCCTTCCGTTGTTCACGATCCGCGATGCCGAGGCTGCTCTCGAGCTCTTCGAGACCCGCATGTTCGATCATGAGTTCCCGATCACCGACGACATGACAGCGTCGTTCAGCCGAGTCGGACATATTCTCGGCGCAAGCTGCCTCCGCATCGACGATGGATCGTCGTCGATCTTGTTCAGTGGCGATGTCGGTCGTTCCAACGACCCGATCATGAGACCACCTTCGTCGCCGCCGTCCGCCGACTTGTTGATCCTCGAGTCGACTTACGGCGATCGACTGCACGCACCGACTGATCCGGTCGAGGAACTTGCGGCAATCGCAGTCGAGACTCTCGGTCGCGGTGGGATCCTGCTGATCCCGTCATTCGCCGTTGGCCGCAGCCAGACAATTCTTCATCTCCTCGCCGAGATGCGATGGAAAGGAACGATTCCCGATGTTCCAATCTTCCTGAACAGTCCAATGGCGATCGATGCAACAGAACTGATGCTCGAGTATTCGAGTGAGCATCACCTGTCTGCTGAGGAATGCGGGCGAATCAGCGATGGAGTGGTCTTCACACCGGCAGTCGAAGATTCGATCGAGCTCACACGGCGATCCGGTCCAATGATCGTCTTGTCCGCAAGCGGCATGGCAACAGGCGGTCGCGTGCTCCATCACCTTCGCCAAGTTCTGCCTCGAGTGGACAGCACCGTTGTCTTCGTCGGGCATCAGGCAGCAGGCACTCGGGGTCAACTCCTCATCAACGGTGCATCGTCGGTGCGCATCTTCGGCGAGTTCATCCATGTTGCATGTTCGGTGAAGCACATCGAATCACTCTCAGCCCACGCTGATCGCGACGAACTCATTGCATGGATCTCACGCATCCCTCAGCCGCCGAAGGCGACATATATCGTCCACGGAGAGCCTGCCGCAGCGGAATCGATGTGCAATGAAATCGAAACTCGACTCCAATGGCCAGTCGATATTGCGATTCACGGTGAAACTGTCATGGTGCCCAGCAGGATCGGCTGACAACTGCGAGTTGGTCGAGTGCATCGACCTTGCCGACTGTCGGCCGAGACCTTGCGATCTCAGCCGACAGACAGCTTCTCAGGGAACTCACGGAGTGTGGCGGAACAATCCGTCTCTCGCTCCCTTCGGTACGCCAAAAGCATGACAATCGAATTGGTCGATTCAGCAGTGGTTCGACCATCTCCAGCGCATCGTCTACCCGAAATTCGAGAAAGTGCCTGATCGGGGAATAGGTCAACTCGACATTGCCCGATCGGGCAACTCGATTGTCCACCAACGCACTCGCGACGACCTCGTCTCAAGAATCCCTCCACACTATTGAACCTCTGGCGGTCGGGAAGAACGTGATATCGAGTTCACCCGAGCCGTGGGAGCGTCTGGTAGCCATCGGACTCGTGGCCCGGGATCTTTCGCCGAGCGCGATCGCCCGATTCGCCGGCCAACTGGCTTTCGACGGCGGGAGCATGGACCAGATTCGCTCGTTCAAATACCCCGAGGACTTCTCTGGTCTCGCCAATCCCATCGGACGGGCGGGTGTTGCGCTCGCATACGCCCTCGACGGCGAATTCGCTGTCGCAGAACGCCTTGCACGAAGGGCTTTGCGTCAGCTCGACCCCGAAGCGAGCTACCTGATGCTCGCGACGCGTTTGTCCGCGGTTGCCGTTCGGCTGCCCGCAGAAGACTTGATCCGCAGCGTCATCGACATCCTCGAACCTTGGTCCGACCATGTTGCAGTCGACAGCAATGCATGGTGGCCAGACGGTCCAGTCAGTGGGTGGCTGGCCGAATTGCACAGTGCCATCGGCGACGAACGCGCAGATTGCCCGATCACTTTCCTTCAGCGTCTCCACGATTCGCGACGACACGACATCGATCTATCGCAAACTTCAGGTCAAGGGTCGTGCCGAGGCAGTCGGTAAGGCAATCCAACTCGGACTCATCGCCAAACCGTCCGAATGATAATTTCCCTCGGGTGAGCTCCGATCAGCCCCGCCTGAATCGCACGCTCGGTCTCTCCGACGCAGTTCTCATCGGAGTGGGCTCTATGATCGGAGCAGGCGTGTACTCGGTGTGGTCTCCAGCGACACGATCTGCTGGACCTCTTCTTCTCGTCGGACTGGCAGTTGCAGCGCTGGTCGCCAACGTCAATGCTCGCTCCACTGCACGACTCGCTCGTCTGTACCCGGAATCGGGTGGAACCTATGTCTACGGTCGCGAATGCCTCGGACCGACATGGGGCTTCTTGGCCGGATGGGGTTTCGTTGCCGGCAAGACTGCCTCGTGTGCAGCGATGGCGTCGACAATCGGGGCCTACCTGCTCCCGGAACACACCCGGCCCATCGCTGTCGCAGCGATCGTCGTGATGACTCTCATCAATATTGGGGGCATTCATCGCACGGTCTTCGTGACGCGCATCTTGTTGACGCTCTCAGCGTTCGTTCTCCTGATTGTCATCGTCTCAGGTTCGTCGAGTTCGACCTTCGACGCCGGAAGCCTGTGGCCTCTGACGGACGTCACCGACGATCGCTCATCGATTCGACAGATGTACGACGTATTGCAGTCGGCAGGCCTCCTCTTCTTCGCATTCGCCGGGTACGCACGTATCGCCACGCTTGGAGAAGAGGTCCGCGATCCCGTACGAAACATTTCTCGCGCCATCGGGATCGCTCTGTCGATCGTCGTCGTCGCATACGCCGCAATCGGCTTCACGTTGCTCGCTACCGTGTCTCCTTCTCAGATTGCAGACGTCAACGATCCCCTTCGATTACTCGTGTCATCGAGCACGTTCGATGATCTCGCCCCTCTTGTTCGATTCGGAGCTGTGATTGCCGCGCTCGGGGCCCTGCTCAACCTTCTTCCCGGCGTCTCACGAACTGCGTTCGCCATGGCCCGCCATCGAGATCTCCCGAACTTCTTTGCCAAAATCGATTCTCGCCGGTCGCTCCCGGTTCGGGCAGAACTGACCGTTGCCGCGTGCGCAATTGCGATCATTCTGATCTTCGGTCTCCGCAATTCCATTGCGCTCTCCGGTGTCGGAGTGCTCTCCTACTATTCGATCACTCACTTGTCATCTCTCACTCTCTCGTCCACCGGGTTGCAACGACTCAATGCCATGGTCGGTCTCGTGGGCTGCGTCGGATTGATTGCGTGCCTTCCACTCTCGATTCTTCTGACTGGAGCTGTCCTGCTCCTGGTCGGCGTCGTCGGACACAGCCTGCATCGCAGACTCACCAGCCCGCGTTCCTGACGTGACATGACCCTTCGGGATTGGACCGGTATCGTCAGTGGCTCCATGAACACCCCTTCTTCACGAGACACTTCGGTCCGGGCACGCGGACTCGTCAAGACATTCGGCGATGTCAACGCCCTCGACGGCCTCGATCTCGACGTCGAGGCCGGCACAGTTCTCGGGCTCCTCGGACCCAACGGCGCCGGCAAGACCACCGCAGTGTCCATCCTGACCACACTTCTCGTCCCGGATTCCGGAACGGCTTCGGTAGCAGGCCTCGACGTGGTGCGGCAAGCACGGGATGTTCGCCGCTGTATCGGTCTGTCCGGGCAATATGCGGCGGTCGATGAACATCTCACTGCCCGTGAAAATCTCGACATGATCGGTCGCCTCTATGGCTTGAGCCGAGCGGATGCGCGCAGACGAGGATACGAGCTCCTGGAGCAGTTCCGACTCCACGATGCGTCGGATCGGCCACTGAAGACGTACTCCGGAGGAATGCGGCGCCGCCTCGATCTTGCAGGTGCCTTGATCGGTGAGCCGCTCGTTCTCTTTCTGGATGAACCCACGACGGGCCTCGACCCCCGCAGCCGAACAGAACTCTGGGATGCGATCCGAGATCGAGTGTCTCGAGGAACGACTGTTCTATTGACCACCCAATATCTGGAAGAAGCCGATCAGCTTGCAGATGAGATCGTCGTCATCGACCATGGTCGATCGATCGCACGCGGAACTGCCGAGGAACTGAAACTTCAAGTTGACGGCGAACACGTCGACGTACACCTTCGATCAGCACAGGACATGTCTGCGGCTCAATCGATTCTTTCGAAGATCGCCACCGGACCAATTCGCGTTCATCCGGACTCGAATGAACTATCGGCTCCAGTCGACCACGGAGTCGATGCCCTTCGTGAGGTCTTACGAGACTTCGAGTCCAGTCGCATCGAGATTATCGATATCGGTCTGCGCAGACCCACTCTCGACGATGTCTTCATGACTCTCACTGGACACGAGGCCACGACATGAATTCCCTCACGCGATCGCTCCGCGATGCTGCGGTCATTGCCCGTCGCAATGTCATTCGCATCCGCCGGGTTCCCGACGTCATGGCGTTCGTTCTCATCCAGCCACTGATGTTCGTGCTTCTTTTTGCCTATGTTTTCGGGGGTTCGATTGCAATCGAAGGTGGCAATTATCGGGAGTTCCTGATTGCCGGCATCTTCGCTCAAACAGTTGTCTTCGGAGCAACCTTCACAGGAGCTGGACTCGCCGAGGACCTGCAAAAAGGGCTCATCTCCCGATTCAGATCCCTGCCCATGGCACGCTCCGCCGTTGTTGCAGGTCGCACTGCCAGTGACGTCATCTACAACGCTCTCTCATTGATGGTGATGTCCGTCGCAGGCCTCATCGTCGGCTGGCGCATACGCGGCTCCATCGTCGATGCTGTCACTGCATTTGCGCTGCTCTTGTTCTTTGCCTACGCATTTTCCTGGGTCATGGCATGTATTGGTTTGCTGGTACCCACCCCAGAAGTTGTCAACAACGCCTCGTTCATCGTGCTGTTTCCAATGACTTTCATCGCGAATACTTTCGTTCCATCCGAGTCCTTGCCGACGGGTCTGCGCACCTTTGCCGAATGGAATCCGATATCGGCGATCACCCAGGCAACCCGTGAACTCTTCGGGAACATCCCACAGGGAACCCCTGATCCGTCCTCGTGGCCGATGCGCAACAGCATCGTGTACACCCTGATCTGGACAATCGGCCTCATTGCCCTGTTCGCGCCGCTGGCAACTCGTCTCTACCAGCGATCCGGCGGTCGCTGAACAGAGCATTCAGGTCTGGTTCGACCAGGATCGCGTCTCGTCCTCGCGAAACAACTTCGCATAGATCGGCGAACGCTCGGCTGCGATGCGGCGTGCTTGGAGTCGCTCGACGTCCGTGGCCATCGCTCGAACCTCGACCACTTCTCGATCGAGTGCATCGTCAATGGATCCCTCGAAAGCTTCATCGATCAGGCGCTTGCCGGTTCGAACAGCAAATGAGGCATTTCGCGACAAGGTCTCAGCGAGCAACAGCGCAGATGCCAGTACACGCTCCGAATCGCAGACTTCGTCGACCAGTCCCATCCGCAGAGCCGTCGCAGCATCGACTGGCTCCCCCGTCAGAATCATGCGTTTGGCTGCTGACGGGCCGACCAGCCGCGGGAGACGAGCTGTTCCGCCGAGGAGCGGCAACTCTCCGAATTTCACCTCGGGAAGACCCACCATTGCGCCCTCAGCCATGAAGCGATAATCGCATGCAAGCGCAATCTCCAATCCTCCACCCATTGCAGTGCCATTGATGCCCGCGATCACGGGCTGGGGCAGTTCGCTGAGCCCGAAGCGACCGCCATTGGCCACCGGAGGACCCGTGAGAGCCTGATCGAGGTCGACCCCTGCACAGAAGTGCCGTCCTGTGCCAGTGACGACGACGGCCCCGATAAGGGGATCGATCGCCAATTGCTGGCCGATCTCCTCGAGCAGCGCCAACATTTCCCGCGTGATCGCATTGGCGCTCGCTGGACGATTGAGTCTGACGAGAGCGACAGCACCGAGGTGCTCGACGATGACCGGCTGATCGTTCACTGACCCGAGGATTGAGCATCGTCGAGAGCGGCAATTTCCTTCTGCCGGGCCCGAGCTCTCCTTCGACTGAGCGCCCATTGCGAAGCAGCAACAGCGACAACGAGAGCGGTTCCGTTGAATCCCTCTCTCAACCAGATCGGTGCGGTCATCTGCTGAAGTCCTGACACGGCAACGGCGAGCATGTAGACAGCGATGATTGCTCCAAGAACATTGAAGCGTCCTGGTCGAATCGTCGTTGCGCCGAGGAATGCGCCGGCGAAGGCCGGCAGAAGCATTGAACCACTCGATCCCGGCGTGGCAGTTCCGAGACGCGAGCCACTGAGCACACCAGCAATACCTGCCAAGAGTCCTGCTGCAACGAAAGAGCCGATCACATAGCGGTTCGTTGCAATACCCGTGAGTTGAGCAGCTCTCTCATTGCCGCCAGTGGCATACATTCGCCGACCAACCGGCAGGGCCGACAGAACGATGCCGACGATGACAGCGATGACGCCAACGATCAGCACAGCCTGAGGGATCCCCAAGAACTGTTCACGAGTGATGTCGTTGAACCCTTTCGGAATCTTGCCTTCGAGGTCCTGGATCGCTCGACCTCCGCTGTACGCGTTCGCAATACCGTCGATGATGCTGCTCGTACCGAGAGTTGCAACGAACGCATCGACCTTGAATCGCACGACGATCGCACCATTGACGAGACCGAGAAACGCTGAGACGCCGATCGCGATGAGAATCGCTGCCCATGCTGGCAGACCCTGTTTCACGATCAATCCAACGACGAGAACGTTGCTGAACGACATCATCGCAGCGACCGACAGGTCGAAACGTCCAATGATCAGAGGCATCATTGCTGCGAACGCGAGCAGTACGACGAGAGTTTTCTGATCGAGGATCAATCGGAAGTTGTCGATCGTGGCAAAACTCTCCGGTCTCATGATGGAGAAGAAGATCCACAGAATGACGAGAAGGCCCAGAAGACCGAAGCGACCGGCGAGCCCAGCCAAGCCTTCTTTCTCCTTCTTCATCGCCGTTTCGGCTCCGACGGTCTCGATGTTGCCTGTCATGTGTGCTCCACTCCGTATGCGGCTTCCAAGAGATTCCCGACGGTGACATCGGAACCTTTCAATTCACCTCGAATTCGACCCCGCTCCATGACGAGCGCGCGATCACAGACTTGTTCGACTTCTTCGAGGTCCGAACTGATCAGAATGACCGTTCTGCCACTCGCCGCAATCTGGCGAATGCGTCGATGTATCTCAGTCCTTGCTCCGATGTCGACGGCTGCGGTTGGTTCCTCCAAGACGAGGACTCGCGGACCCGCGGACAAGCAACGTGCAAGAACCACTTTCTGTGCATTGCCACCGCTCAACGTGGAGAATTCGGCAAAGGGATTCCGAGGACGAACGTCATACTCCTTCAGGAGGCCGAGTGATTCCTTCATTTCGAGATCCCGATCGATCGGCCTCAGCCAGTGCTGATCTGGATTCATGTTCAGATTTTCCCGCAGGTCCATGGTGGTCACAGCTCCACGGCCATATCGGTCAGCAGGGACGAGCGCGAACTTGCTGTTCACAGCGTCTCGTGGGTTGCGAGGTCGATAAGTCTCACCTGACAGCAGAATGCGACCTTCGCGCAATGGTTCGAGGCCGAACAGGATCTGTGGAATGGTGGTGTGCCCGGCGCCGGTGAGACCGGTGATGCCGAGTACTTCTCCCTCGCGCGCATCGAAGTCGAGTGGTCCAACGATGCCCGCCAGAACTCCTTCGAACTTCACTTTGGGAGTACCCGACACTTCGGTGCGTTCGGCATGCTCGGGAAGATCGGTCCCGATGATCAACCGAATCAGTTCGGCCTCGGTGACATCTGCCGACCGTGCAACTCCCGCAAGACGACCGTCACGGAGGACAGTCACCCGGTCGGTGATGTCGACGATCTCGTCGAGCCGGTGGGAAATGAGAATGATGGCAACACCTTGATCACGTAGCCGGCGAAGGATTCCGAAGAGACGCTCGACTTCATGGACTCCGAGTGTCGCTGTGGGCTCATCGAGAACGAGGAGTTTCACGTCCCGCATGAGTGCCCGTCCGATGGCAGCGACAGCGCGCATCGACATGGGAAGTTCGCTGACGAGAGCGTCGGGGTCGAGGTCGACTCCCATCTTCTCGAGAGCTTGCATGGCCCTTTTTCGGGTATCACGCCATGAGATGAAAGGTCCTCGCTTGGCATAACCCGCAGCCAAGGCGATGTTCTCCAGAACCGACATATCGTCGACGAGCCCCAGGTTCTGGTGGATGAAGACGACACCTCTGTCGGCGACATCATCGCTCGTGAAGCGAGATGGGAGTTCGCTGCCGAACATCGACAGCGAACCCCCATCCGCGGGTTCCAGTCCGGCGATCAGCCGAACCAGAGTTGATTTTCCAGCTCCGTTCTCCCCCAGCAAACCGTGAATCTCACCTGCGACCACGTCGAAGTCGACATCGGCCAGGGCAACCGTCCCTCCGTAAACCTTTCGAAGTCTTCGAACGGACAGAGCGGTGGATTCAGCAGTTTGCATGGGAGACGAAACCGGTTCAGATCGAATCGTTCGATTCGATCAGCCGAGGCCCCACAACTTGAGGTACTGGGACTTCCAATCGAAAGCCTCCAAGTAAGCGGGTTCGCTCTTGCCATCTGCAGGGGTGTTGTCCTTGTTGAACAAGTGGACACCGATTCCGAGGTTGGCGGTCGGGGTGAACTCGTTGCCGGTCACCGCACGGATGGCCTCATCGATGGCTGCGTACGCAATCCAGCTGAGCGAGACACCCGCGTTGAAGGCGCTTCCGCCCTTGACGATTTCGGCGATACCAACATCATCGCCGTCCTTGGTGACGACGGTGACACTGTCGGCCTTGCCTGCTGCACGAACACCCTCGACGACTGCGCTGAGGTTGATCGAGTACGGAACCACCACGTAGTTCACGTCAGGGTTCGACTGGAGGAAGTTCGAAATCGCGGTCTGAGCCTTCACAGGATCGAGAGCGTCGGTGATCTGCCACTCGACTTCGGTCACGGTACAACCCGAGCACTTCGACATCACGTTCTTGAACTCGGCATTCGAGGTGACGAGGTTCGGGAACGCAGAGTCGTTCACGAGAAGCACGTTGGCCGTCGCATTCGAGTCGGCGATGATCGCGTAGGCGTTGACCTGATGCATCAGCGGCATGCGGTACGACACATACGCGTCATAGGCATTACTCGGATCGGCCGCGTTCTCGGCATCGGCTACCGAAATGGTGATCACGCCTGCTTCGCGGGCCTTCTGAAGCGATGCTCCGACTGCGAGGTCCGGAATCGCCATCGTCATGATGACGTCGGGATTCTTGGCGAGAGCGGTGTCGAAAGCAACTGCGAAGCTATCCGGCGTACCTGCACCCGCAACTGCTTCTGCGGTCCAACCGAGTTGCTGAGCAGCCTCGACTGCGAGGTTTGCTGCAACCTCACATGCTGTTCCCGGAGCACAGAAAATGACCTGGACGTTGACATCTGCTGGCGGAGCCGGCGTTTCGGTCGGTCCCAACCACTCTTCATAGGCAACGATGTCGGTCGACTCGAGGCCGGTGTCGCTCGGTGCATACACGAGTCCAGAAGCTGCCAATTCGCTGATGCGCTTGGCTTCTTCGAGGATCGCTGCATCCGCATCGCCACCTTCGGCAACGGACTCCTCCGTCGATGCTTCGGTACCCGACGGAGCCGTTGAATCGTCATTGCTGTCACTGGAGCACGCGGCGAGGAACATCGCCGAGGTGCAAAGTACCGCGAGAATTCCGCGGCGGGTCTTGCGAAGGTTCATTCGAACTCCCCCATTACTCGATCGACGCCCCGGTATGAGGTGCCGATGGATCTCCTGCGAAGATCACCGCCAAACTAACGAACGTTCGACCGAGGAGTCAAGGGCGATAGTGTCCTCGCAGTACGCTTGCCACTCAGGGGAACGGAAATGGCTGGATCACGACGAGAAGACGTCTTACAGGCAGCCGCAAAGCTGTTCTCGGAACAAGGTTTCCATGCGGTGGGAATGCGCGCCATCGCCCAGGAAGTCGGCGTTCGCGGCTCGAGCCTGTACCACTACTTTCCATCCAAGGTGGATCTACTTCAAGCGATCGCCGTTGATGCCACCCGAACTTTTATCGAGAAGCAGCTCGCAGATCTGAGTCCCCATCCGAACTACTCGTCGCGTATCGGCCAACTCGTCTACGACCATGTCGTGTACTTCCATGAACATCGCGATGAGGAAGCAGTCGGATTACGCGAGTTGCAGGAGCTTCGCAAGCAGCGACCTGACAAATACGTCGAACTCCAATCTCTTCGACGGACGTACCAGAACGAGTTGGAACGCATGATTCGCGAGGGAAGGGACAAGGGCGAATTCAAGTGCCGGGACCCCCACATGACCACGCTCGCAATCCTCGGAATGGTCAACGCAGTGAACGACTGGTATCGACCACACCGAGACGGCTCAATCGAATCGGTCGCCACGGAGTACGCGGCAATTGTCGTCGAAAAGGTCCTCGGGTCGTCCAGCTGATCAGTTAGTGCTCGAGGCCCTCGAGACGTTTTCCGAGCAAAGCGACGAACTGCTCGGCTGCAGAGTTCGGATCGAGATCTCCTGAAGTAACGCGGGCAACGATCTCAGATCCCGACCCAGCCTCGATTGCTCCGAGCTCTTGGGTCAACGTCACCTGAATTCGTTCGTGCATTTCATTGATGCGACTCTCACCGCGCCGTCGACCGAGTGCTCCGGACTCTTCGAGGAATCGTCGGTGTTCGCCGATCTTGCTCCACAGTTCGTCGACACCGCGTCCATCTGCTGCAACTGTGCGAACAATCGGCGGGTTCCAGTCGCGCGCTGCGCCGAGATGCAGCATCCGTTCGAGATCCCGCACAGTGGATTCCGCTCCATCGCGATCGGACTTGTTGACCACGAGTACGTCAGCAATCTCCAACAGTCCAGCCTTGTTCGCCTGGACTTCATCGCCCCAACCAGGATTCACGACGACGACGGTGGTGTCGGCGCTCCTGGCAATGGCAACCTCGGATTGGCCAACACCGACGGTTTCGATCAGCACGATCGGCCATCCGCCCGCATGGAGAGCTCGAACCATGCCGGGAACTGCCAACGCCAGTCCGCCAAGGTGCATTCGACTCGCCAACGACCGGACGAAAACATCGGTCGAACGGGCATGTTCCTCTCGGAGGCGGACGCGATCCCCGAGAATGGCACCGCCGGTGAACGGCGATGAAGGGTCGACAGCGATGACCGCCACACGACTCCCTGATGCGAGGACTTCTCCGACCAGAGCATCGGTCAGAGTCGACTTTCCTGCGCCAGGTGCTCCGGTGATGCCAATGGAATACGACCCACCTTGTCCCGAACCCATCTTCGACGAGAGATACCGAAAACCTTCTCCCCCCGCTTCGACCACACTCATGAGCCGCGCGAGAGACCTTCGGTCACCCCCTACGACACCTTGGAGTAGTTCGTCGAGCAACGACGTATCGACGGTCACAGTTCTCTCACCATTCGCTCCGCGACGAACTCACACGTCGCGTTTGTGGGACGGGCACGAATTACTTGGAGTTGCCGGAGTTGGCAACACGAAGTTCGCGCTTGAGAATCTTGCCTTGCGTGTCCTTGGGAAGCGCCTCGACAACATTCACGGTCTTGGGAACCTTGTAGCCGGCGAGATGTTGTTTACAGAACTCTCGCACTTCGTCGGGATCGATTGTCTGTCCGGGACGGGCAACGGCAAAAGCCGTCACGACCTGACTCCAGTACTCATCTGCGAGACCGACGACTGCCACTTCGAGAATCGACGGATGCTGATACAGAACTCGTTCGACCTCGACGGACGACACGTTCATGCCGCCGGACTTGATCATGTCCTTTTGACGATCCATGAAGAACAGATTTCCGTCAGCGTCGATTCGC
>JBJTGN010000116.1:0-6324 GCA_046093905.1 Actinomycetota bacterium | reverse complement strand
CTTCTATGCCCAACAGGACACGAGAACTCCATTTGTCATCAACTGCGTTCAAAATGCGGTCAACATCGTCCTCGCGTTCCCTCTCGCACGCGCCTATGACGTCCTCGGACTCGGACTCGCCTTCTCGATCTCCTATTTGGTCGGAGCTCTCGTGACCATGTTCGTTCTCCGCCAAAAAGTCGAAGACTTTCCCGTTCGATCGGTGCTCTTGAGTCTGGGTCGAATGCTGTGCGCAGCGGGGATCATGGGTGCGATCGTTTGGCTCTGCCTCGAACCGTTCGGCAACGACAACGGCTTCCGGGCCATCGCAAAAGTGGCAATCGGCAGCGTCGTCGGCGTCATCGTCTACGTCGGAGCATTGACACTGTTGAGAGCTCCAGAGATCGAGGGACTGAGACAGCTCGGAACGCGACTCCGACGCGACTGAAACGTCAGTCGATGAAGACGACGAGAGTGTCTCGGTGCACGACGACGTTCGGAACGCCCTCACCGAGTTCCGTCGAGCGGCGGCCAGCGGCCTCACGCGCCTGATGTCCGTCCATCAACGATGAACCGCGGGCGATCACTGTCCCGGCTACATCGACGATTTCGACAGTGTCACCGGACTCGAACTCTCCCTCGACTCCTACGACACCCGATGGCAACAGCGACACCGTTCGACGCAACAGCGCCTCTCGAGCCCCTTCGTCAATTGTCACCCGGCCACGAACCTCACTTGCGAAAGCAACCCACAATTGCCTCGATGAAAGCCTCCGTGCTGAACCGTGGAACGTCGTCCCCACGGACTCACCCGTGACACGACCTCCGGCGCCCTCAGCCCTCTCGACCTGCAGCACCACACGGGCGAGCACGTCATCGACGCGGGAACGGGCAATCACAGTTCTGATTCCCGACCACGAAGCAATGCGCGCCGCCGACAGTTTGGAGCTCATGCCGCCGCTTCCCCGGTTCGATCCGGACCCTCCTGCCGACACGCTCAACAACGGGTCTCCTTCGAAGACTTCCTTGACAAGGGTCGCCGATGGGTCGACTCGCGGGTCACGCGTGAAAAGTCCTTCGGTATCGGTCAACAAGATGAGGACGTCGGCCCTCATCAGATGAGACACCAGAGCCGAGATGTGGTCGTTGTCTCCGAAGCGAATCTCATCGTTGGCGATGGCATCGTTCTCATTGATGATGGGAATGCAACCCAACTCGAGGAGCCGCTGAATCGTGTTTCGTGCGTGCAGATACTGAGACCTGTCGACGAAGTCACGCGACACCAGCAACACCTGCGCGGCAACGATCGAGTGCTCGGAGAACGAGGTGTTGTACACCTCCATCAGACGACTCTGACCGACGGCTGCAAGGGCCTGCAGCGTCTGAAGATCGGTGGGGCGCTCGGACAAGCCGAGCGCGGACACTCCAGCGGCAACTGCTGCAGATGTCACGAGAATGACCTCATGGTCCTCACGCCGCAATCGAGCGATCTGATCGCACAACGACGAAATCATCTTTCTGTCGATGACTCCCTGGTCGTCCGTCAACGACGACGTGCCGATCTTGACGACAATGCGCATCAGTGAACGTCCGGCACGTAGTCGAAGGAGAAATCTCCGATCCAGACAATGTCGCCTTCCGTCGCTCCCGCACGTGCGAGGAGCCGCGGAACACCCAACTTCTTCAGTCTCTCCTCGATGTACGAAAGAGCTTCCGATGTGGAGACGTCATTGAGATGAACAGCTCGCTCCGCCTTTCGACCATGGATCCGAAAGACTCCCTCGTCGGTCTTTTCGACCCAAGCACCGTCGGATTCGGGCTTGATGATGACCCGGCCAGCACTCACAGGGATCTCCTGACGGGCATCGTGTACGAGTGATGCAAGAACCCCGACCAATTCGCGGACACCCTGATGAGTGACTGCTGAGATGGTGAGGCCTTCCCACTCGTTCACAAGGTCGGGATCGGCTGAATCGACTTTGGTTCCGACGATCACTCGAGGACGATCGAGCAACTCGGGATCGTACGCCTCGAGTTCACGCAGAAGGATGTCCACCTGGTCGGACGGAGACGTGTCGTCCACGGGTGCCAGATCGACGAGGATGCACAGCACTCGAGCGCGCTCCACGTGACGGAGGAAACGATGTCCGAGTCCGCGACCGTCAGCGGCACCCTCGATGAGACCTGGGATGTCGGCAACGACTAATTCGGTCTAATCGTCGATTCGAACGACTCCAAGATTGGGCTCCAATGTGGTGAACGGGTACGCAGCAATTTTGGGCTTTGCTGCCGAGATGACGCTGATCAGGGTGCTCTTCCCGGCGTTCGGGAATCCCACGAGAGCGACATCAGCCATCAACTTGAGTTCGAGTTTGAGCCAGCGCTCCTCACCATGTTCACCCTGTTCGGCGAAACTCGGAGCTCGTCGGCGATTCGTCAGAAATCGGGCGTTGCCCCGTCCCCCGCGACCACCGTGAGCCGCCAGCCATCTGTCCCCCGACTCGGCGAGATCGGCAAGCAGTTCTCCGGTGTACATGTCTCGGACAACCGTTCCTTCGGGAACCTTGACCTCGATCGACTCACCTCTTCGCCCGTGCAAGTCCTTACCTTTTCCGTGGACTCCGTTGCCGGCAATTCGATGTGGATGATCGCGAAAGGCGAGAAGCGATGCAACATTGCGATCAGCGACCAGCCAGACATCTCCACCGCGACCGCCGTCACCGCCGTTGGGTCCGCCCATCGCAACAGGGCCTTCTCGACGGAACGAGACGCAGCCTGCCCCACCATCGCCTGCACGCACATTCAATTGGCATTCATCGACGAACTGGCTCACGAACACTCCTCGACCTGCACGCTATCGGTGAGGGCATTGCCGTGAGCGGGATGTCTCACGTAGGTTGAGGTCTCTGTGCTGCACCCCTCGCCTAAGGTACGCACGTGATCGAAGAGTCGATGCAGGAACGGGCAGCCAGATGGGCTGGCACGATGAGCGGACACTCCCATGACGAACGGGTCGTTGTTGCGCACCTCGATTCGTGGGCCGGTCCGGGAACGAATCATGTCGCTGACAGGCGTGAACTCGAGGATCGTGAGAATCAGTTTCTGAGCCCCCACGCAACGCGAGCATTCGGATCGGGTCACAGACTCGTGGAGGAAGAACCTGATCCTTGGCGAACGTGCTTCGAACGTGACCGTGACCGAATCTTGCACTCCACGGCTTTTCGCCGACTGGCTGGAAAGACGCAGGTGTTCATCTTTCCCGACGACCATCAGCGAACTCGCCTCACACATGCGTTGGAAGTCGCTCAGGTTGCCGTTTCTATCGCCCGCCCACTCGGTTTGAACACCACATTGACCGAGGCAATCGCTCTCGGCCACGACTGCGGTCACGGTCCCGGTGGGCACGCGAGCGAAGATGCTCTGTCTCCGTACGTCGATGGAGGATTCGAACATTCGACGTGGGGATCTGATGTCACGCTGGCACCGCTCAACCTGTGTCGCCAGACTCTCGATGGAATTCGAAACCACTCCTGGAGTCGCCCGGCGCCCATGACGCCCGAGGGCGAAGTTGTCAGTTGGGCAGATCGCATTGCCTATGTCTGCCACGACTTCGAAGATGCCGTCGATGCGCGAATCGTCACACTCGATGATCTTCCTGCAGATGTTGCCACTCTCGCCGGTCGCTCTCGACGCGAACAACTGTCGTCGTTCATCGTCTCGATGATTCGAGCCACTGCCGCGACGGGGCGCATTGGCATGGAACCGGACAACGCTCGAGCCTTGGCTCGTTTTCGACAGTTCAATTACGAGCGTGTGTATCTCCGCCAGGAAAGCAAGACGCAAGCGGAACAGGTCATTGCACTGTTGAGAGCTCTGGTCGACTTCTACTGCACCGAGCCTTGGCACCTGCCACTCGGCTCACAACTCGAAGTCGGCGATGCTGAAACTCGACGATCAGCGGTCGCCTACGTGGCAGGAATGACCGATCGATTCGCATGCCGCCAAGCGGTTATTCGTCTTGGCTGGAACCAGAGCCAACTCCCTCAGGGACTCGATATCTGACTTTCGTTTCTCGAGTCTCGAACGACTCGAAAAACGGCTCTCACTCAGCCGGAAGAACGTCGATGACGCGGCGACCGCGTCGCTCCCCGAACTGAACTTTGCCATCGACGAGTGCGAACAACGTGTCATCCCCGCCCTTGCCAACGTTCTTGCCCGGATGAAACTTCGTGCCACGCTGACGAACAAGGATCGTGCCTGCTGTGATGGCCGATCCACCGAAAGCTTTCACGCCAAGACGCTGAGCATTCGAGTCACGACCGTTACGAGTGGATCCTCCACCTTTTGTCTTCGACATGATTCAGCCCTTCGCAATCGAGGTGATCTCGATCACCTGGTAATGCTGACGATGACCGTAGCGGCGACGCTGATTGGTCCTGCGCTTGTACGTGAAACCGTTGATCTTCGGACCGGTAGCCGAGCCAACGATTCGACCCGACACCTTGGAACCCGCAAGCTGGGTCGGTGTGGCCAGGACAGTCGAACCGTCCACCACCAGAATCGGCTTGAAGTCGACGGTTGCGCCTTGCTCCGCTCCGAGTAGCTCCACATGGACGTGTTGGCCTTCGGCCACACGGACCTGTTTGCCACCGGTTGCGATCACTGCGTACATAGCGAAAGGCGACTCTACCGTGTCCGACGAGGGGAAACCAACGCCCCAGGAACTTGGGTCATTTGGAACATCGTTTCAGGCGAATCACAGCATCAAGCTGTGGTCGACGAGCACTCCCCGACCCTGGCATTCCGGGCACTGACCGGCATAACTCGTCAACAAACCCTCACCGATTCGCTTGCGAGTCATCTCCACGAGTCCGAGTTCGGAGATTTCGAAGACCTGTGTACGCGTCTTGTCACGGGACAGTGCCGACTTGAAGGCCTCGACCACCTTCTTGCGATTCTCCTTGATTTCCATGTCGATGAAGTCGATAACGATGATTCCACCGATGTCGCGCAACCTGAGCTGTCTCGCTACTTCCTGGGCAGCCTCGAGGTTGTTCTGGAACACAGTCTCCTCGAGGTTCGACGAGCCCACATTTCGACCGGTATTCACGTCGATCACCGTCAACGCCTCGGTGTGCTCAATGATCAGCGACCCACCAGAGGGCAGCCACACCTTTCGGTCGAGAGCTTTGTGGAGCTGCTCATGGACATGGTGTCGCTCGAACATCGGGAGGCCTTCCGCCTCACGGTCGAAGTACTCGACTCGGTCTGCCAGCTCAGGATTGAACGCACTGACGTAGGAATGCACGTCTTCGAAGAGTTGTCGATCGTCGATGACCACTCCGCGATAGTCGGAGTTGAACTCCTCACGAATGACTCTCACGGCCAAAGGTGGCTCCCGGTAGAGCAGGGTCGGCCCATTGGCTTTCGATGCCTTCTCCTCGATCTGCGCCCATTGTTCGAGAAGTCGAGCCATATCGGCTTGCAGCTCCTGTTCCGTCGCACTCTCGGCTGCAGTTCGCACGATCAGACCGTGCTGGTCGGGCTTGACGCGGTCCAGGATCGAACGCAACCTCTTGCGCTCATTGTCCGGCAACCGCTTGGAAATACCGTACGTCTTGGAATTCGGTATGAGGACCACGAAACGACCCGGAAGTGAAACCTCCTGAGTGAGCCGCGCGCCTTTCACTCCGATCGGATTCTTAGTCACCTGACACACGATGAGCTGGCGACCTTTCAGAATCTGCTCGATCCGCGGTTCGCTGTCCACGATGTCCTCTGCGTCGTATTGCACGTCACCGCGATAGAGAACAGCATTCTTCGGAGTCCCGATGTCGACGAACGCAGCCTCCATACCGGGCAGGACGTTCTGCACTCGTCCGACATAGATGTTCCCGTGGATCTGAGAAATGTCATCGGCCGGACGGCTGACATAGTGCTCGATCAGGCTTCGCCCTTCGAGAACGGCGACTTGAGTGATGTTCGACCTCACCTGGACACACATGAAGTATCGACCGATCGGCTTTCCATTGCGCTCACGTCCGCGGCGCCGCTCGATGACATCGCCTTCAGCGGCACGCGTTTCACCGCGGGAGCGACTTCCACGGCGGCGCTTCTTCTTGGCTGTCGAACTTTCCTCTTTGATCGATTCGGGACTTTGCGAATCCTGATCTCCAGGGCGCGCCTTGTTTCGGGTTCCCGGCTTCACAGTTCCGGCACGAACACCTCCCGGCATCGTCACCGCAGGCTTCGCCGGAGTTGGTGCGGGTCGCGTATCGCCGATCTTGGGGCGCGGGACGAGCGCCTCCGCTGCAGCTTGTGCAGAGGGCCGGCCCTCGCTCATCC
>JBJTGN010000115.1:0-6950 GCA_046093905.1 Actinomycetota bacterium | reverse complement strand
GCAAGAATCTCGAGAGGCATCGTCGCGAAGTCGCTCGGAGATGCAGGACTCGCGAAATCGAGCACCGCATCGAAACGTTCGCTCGACGGCGCCCAGTCCGAAAGTGGAAGTGTGACGTCGGCTTCCAGGAAGGAAAAGGATCGGTGACCGATGAGATGTTCGATGTTCTGTGCCCGCCCAGTCGACAGATTGTCGACACAGATCACGGAGTCACCCCGTGCCACCAGCTCATCGCTGAGGTGAGATCCGATGAATCCTGCTCCGCCTGCAAGAAGAATTCTCATCGTCAGCGACCGATTCCTTCGTAATCGAACCCGACTTTGCGCCACTGCGAACGATCGAGGATGTTGCGGCCGTCCACGATGTGCCGACCTGTCATCACATTCGCGACTTCGGCGGGATCGACCCACTTGAATTCGTCCCACTCCGTGAGTACTGCAAGAGCGTCAGATCCCGTGCACGCCTCGACAGGCGATGTAGCGAGACGGACTCCCGCCGGCACGCCGAGGCGAGCTTCGGGAACTGTGGGATCGTAGGCAACGACCTCGACCCCGCGGGCGAGAAGTCTGTCGATGATGGCAACAGCGGGGGAGTCGCGGAGATCATCGGTGTTCGCTTTGAAAGTCAAGCCCCAGACAGCGATGGTGCGTCCGGTGACGTTGTCGCCGACGATCTTGCGGGCCACTCTGTCGAGTTGTTCGTTGTTGACTGCGACGACGCCTTCGAGAAGGCTGAATCGATAGCCAGCGGTCTCGGCGATCTTGATGAGAGCCCGCGAGTCCTTCGGAAAGCAGCTTCCGCCCCACCCGGGTCCCGGTCTGAGGAAGTCCTGCCCAATTCGGTGGTCTGAACCCATGCCGACGATGACATCGTTGATGTCGGCTCCGACACCTTCGCAGATCGCAGCAATGGCATTGATGAACGAGAGCTTGGTGGCGAGGAAAGCATTCGCTGCGTACTTGATGGTCTCAGCTGATGCGGGATCGGTGATGATCACGCGTGTCGACAGACTCTCGTACAGAGATGCGACTTTCATTGCCGAAGCCTGATCGTCACTTCCGACGACGACGCGATCGGGTTTCATGAAGTCGTCGACTGCAGATCCCTCGCGCAAGAACTCGGGGTTCGAAACGACTTTGACATCGGGTCGCTGAAGTGCACGCTCCACAACTTTGGTCGAACCTACGGGAACTGTTGATTTGTTGACGACGATCGACTCGAACGGAAGATGCGAAGCGATGTTCGAGGCGGCAGATTGAACGTATGAGAGGTCAGCTGATCCGTCGTCGCCCTGGGGAGTCGGGACGCACAAGAAGGCGATTTCGCAATCCGCAACTGCAGCCTTCGGATCGGCGATGAACGAGAGATTCCCAGTCCGCAACCCTTCAGCGACGAGACTCTCGAGGCCGCGCTCGACAATGGGAATTCGTCCCGACGCAAGCAGCGCAATCTTCTCGACATCGATGTCGGCACAGGTGACGCGGTGACCGAGAGATGCCAAACAGGCGCCTGTCGTCAGACCAACATAACCAGTGCCGATGACGGCAACCCTCGAAGCCACTCCGGCAGGCTAGCGAATGGACAGACTCTCTCGTTCAGACCAGGTCGCCGCATCCGAACTGCGACCTCACACGGTGTGACGTCACGTGTTCTCGGAGCGCCAATCGATCGCAAGGGGAAGACTGAAGTCAGGGTGAGTCCTCCGCCAGGTTTGCATCTCTTCGGCGAGAACTGACTGAGCCATTTCACCCGTTACCACCTCGGGCAATCGGTGTAACCCGCCGACGAGATCGGGGTTCTTGGTGAGGAGATCTCGCTTGATGAACGGTGAGCCCTCGGACAGGAGAATGTCCCAGAAATAGTGAGTCGGATTCACCGGTGCTGATGTTCGCAAACGATCGATGGTGTCGAGCAAGAAATTCATTTCGTCGTTGTCGCCGAGCAGACCGTTCTCGGCCTGGAATGCGTTCTCTGGCAATCGAAGAACCCTCTGGACGCGTTCGCCGAACGAGCCCATGAAGGACTGAGCAAGTTTCGTGTACGGGAAGAGGACGCCGAGACGCAGTTTGCGTGCGAGGAGGAATTGCGACAAACCGATTTCGCCATACCCGATGATCTTTTCTTTGACCGATGGAAATGAGAACGAGTCGACGAAATCGGCGAGGTGTCCACTTCGAAGTGCGGACTCGTTGAAGTGCAGGAAGTAACTCTGGATGTGGTACTTGATGTCCCACGAATCCGTGATTCCCCACGCATCCACATCCAGACTTCGCCCTCGCTCGAGGAGTTCAGCCAGCGGTCGTAGAGGTCCGATGTTGCTGTCGTTGATGAGGAGAAGTTGCTTCGACTCGTTCATGAGCCATGGAAACGTTGCAAGCGTGCTCATCCACGAGGCAAAGTCCCAGCCGACATTCTTTCTGTGAACGAGCAGATCGCAATCCAGTTCGGTTTCTGGCAGATGTGTCGATGTGTCGACTGCAATGATCAGGAATCCAGCAGCTCGGAGTTCTGCGATGAGTCTGCTCGGTACTGCTGACGTCCTGTCTGCGTTGCGATAGGTCGACAGCACGGCAATCGCGCTGTTGGTCCGCAGCTTCGTGCGAATTGCATCGGGGTCGCCGAGGATCGTCGTGATCGAATCCATCGCAATTTCGATTGGCTTGCACGTCTGTGTCGGAGCCGACTCGGAGTCTCCGCGATGCGCACCGGGTGTCTCGACACTTCCGACTCGTGCGATGAGACTCGACGAGTCGAAGGGACTGAATCCGAGTGGATACCTGAACTCGAATTGTCCGGTCCATGGTCCCGAATCCGAGTCCTGCAGGAGCACTTTGGGGTCGATCGCTTCGTCGAGCAATTCCTCGACATCATTTCGGACCTTCACCGGGATCAGGTCGGCGATCGGCTGATGGATGGTGATGGAGCCCTTCAATCGAGGCCATGTCGTCTCGATTTCGATCGTGGGAATCCTTGAAGTGAAGCGCTTCACCCCGAACAACGTGAAGAAGGGCCGCAGGACACGAAAGATGGAACGACCGAGTCGAAACGAGGTCGACTTTTCGAGCATCGCGATCTGTCGGCGCAAATCGGCATTGATCGCCTGAAGATTCTGATGAGCCAACTCGGACTCGCTGGCTTCATCGGCAACTTTCGATTGCTCTCGAAATCGGCGACTGGTCAAATGCAACTCCCTCTGTGACGACAGTGAGGTTAATCGTCGATCGAGGATCGTTGCGTCTCACACCTCTTCGGGTAGGCGCTGACCCATCTTCAAGAACACATACCAACCGGCGCTGATGCTCACTGCCGCCGATACGACCATGATCAGCGAGTTGCCGAGAGATGGCCACGTCGCGTCATAGAGGAGATCTCGGAACGTCGTCACGAACGCACCCATGGGATTCAACTGGAGAACCGCTTGGACCCATTCGGGGGCTCGATCCTCCACCAACTGAGGTGCGTACACGACTGGCGTGAGGAAGAACCACACTTGGACGAAGATCGTCCACAAGTAGGTGATGTCGCGAAAGAAGACCGACAGCGTGCTGAGAGCGAGTGCAAATCCAGAGGCGAACACTGCCAACAGGAGGCTCGTCACCACGACGACCGGCAGCCACGGAAGTATGGGACTTCCAGCAATGAGCAGGACGACGCAGAGAAGTCCGAGTTCGATCGAGAACTGCACACAAGCATGAAGGACGTTGCTGAAGACGAGTACTTCCCGGGGAAAAGCGACTCTTCGCACGAGACCGGCGTTCACCGAGATCGACGACATGCCGAGATTGGCAATCAACGAGAAGAAGTTCCACGGCAGAAGTGCGCAGAGGAGAAAGTAGGCGAAGCCGCTGAGTCCGCTCGGGTCACCGGCAGGAACATTCGATTCGAAGAGAACACCGAAGACGAACGCGTAGATGGCGACTGTTGCGAGCGGATTGAGCATCGACCATGCCCATCCGAGGAATGACCGGCGATACTTCGTGCGCAGTTCACGCAATGTCAGATTCCACAGCAGTTCTCGGGCATGAAAGACGCGCAGAACTGCATTCATGATGTGCAAAATCCTACTGACTTCACTGGATTAGGGTTGACGACGTGTCCGAACCTGCAGTCGTCGTTTCCGACCTGTGGAAGAACTTCCGCCTCTACCATGAGCGCAACCAGTACCTGAAGGCTGCGATTCTGCGCGGGCGTCGAGCGCGTTACGAAGAGTTCTGGGCACTCAAGGGTCTGTCCTTCGAGGTTCCGACGGGAACGACGTTCGGAGTCATCGGTTCGAACGGATCCGGGAAGAGCACTCTGCTCAAATGCCTCTCCGGCATCCTCACTCCCGACAAAGGTTCGGTGAAAATTCGCGGCAGAGTGTCGGCGCTGCTCGAACTGGGTGCCGGATTCCATCCAGAACTTTCTGGTCGTGAGAATGTCTTTCTCAACGGCGCCATTCTCGGTCTCACCCGAAAAGAAATCTCTGATCGATTCGACGACATCGTCGAGTTCGCCGGTCTCGAGCACTTCATCGATACGCCAGTGAAGAACTACTCATCGGGAATGTTCGTACGGCTCGGGTTTGCAGTTGCAGCGCATGTCGAGCCAGAGGTTCTGTTGATCGACGAGGTTCTCTCCGTCGGGGACGAAAACTTCCAGCGCAAGAGCGCCGAGCGAATCGAGCAATTCCGCCGCGATGGCCGCACGATCGTCTTCGTGAGTCACGGACTGGCGCAAGTCGAGCAATTGTGCGAGAACGTTGCATGGATCGATCGAGGTGAATTGCGAACGATCGGACCAGCTGGCGATGTCATCTCCGCGTATCAGGGGCAGAGCCATGAGGCGACACGGGTCGATGGCGACATCGGTCAGCGGTGGGGCAGCGGTGAGATTCGCATCATGGAGGTGCATCTTCTCGATGCCGCTGGAAATCCGACGACTGTACCCACTTCCATGGATCCGATGGTCATCTCGATGGCCTTGGAAGCCAATGTTCCTGTGCAAGACGTCGTCGTGACGGCGCGCATCGACACACTCGCTGGACATCCGGTGTGGGGGTCGTCGACGCGACGCAACGGCCGTTCTCTCGGATTGATCGATGGCGCCGCCCGAGTCGACATCGAGTTTCCGAGATTGCCTCTGCTCGAGGGCGTCTACGACCTCTCAGTTGCGATCACCGACCACACGGAGATCCATCCGTACGACCATTGGGAGAAGAAGGTTCGCTTCGAGGTGCGCCAGCTGAAAGTGTTCGACACAGGCGTCGTCCACCTCGAATCGAATTGGCACATCTCGGGATCGAAGGGTGTTCTCGAAACGAACATGTGAGAACCCGGCAATCGGGAGCTCAATGAGTTGGCTTCGTGCACTCCCAAGTCGCGAACTGGTGCCCTGGCAGAATTCCCAGTCGGTGGCTGAGCGCTCGGTCCGCAAGGACATCGAGGTCGTTCGTGCGAACGTCGTTCCAGAGAGCGACAACATCGAAGCCGTCATCGGTGGGTTCCGGGCGGCGGGCACGGTCGTTCAACATGGCGGAGAAATCTTCTGTCACGAGAACGGAGACTTCGAAGCCAGCCGATCGGATCGAATCTGTGAGATCCCATCCGAAGTTGAAGAAGACCGGCGTGTTGTCGGCGTGGAATTCTGGTTCGATCGGCACCGCCGTTGTGCCTCGACACAGGGGAACTTGCAGGTACATCCGACCACCTGGCGCGAGCACTCGGAAGATCTCGTCGAGAGCCTTCTTGGTGTTCGGAACGTGCTCGAGAACATGTGGTGTCAGAAGGATGTCGATCGAATCATCCGGCAGGTCGATGTTCTGGAGGTCGATTCGAATGTCGCCCTCGTGTGCAGAGAGATCGAAATCGCATGCGGTGTAGGAAAAGGATCGACGCATCATTCGCCGATAGGCGTCACCGAGTCGCGGGCTCGTCTCGAGGATTCGCAGATCCCGTCGAAGCGGAGTTCGCGAAAAGAAGCTCAGAAGAAGAAAACGATCTCGGGCGATGCTCCCGCATTGCGGACACGTGGCCATCTCGCAGTGGAATGCGGTCGCGAACGACGGGCCAACCCAATCACAGACATTGCACGCGTGTCGTTGGGACGTGCGCACACCCTGGGGATGCCTTCCTGCTCTGACCGATCGATCCCAAGCTCCGGGAGGTGCAGCCAAACGAAGGCGCCGTGCAAGAGGGCGAAGCACGGTTCGAAGGCCAGGCGGGACGAGAGTTTTCGCACTGAGCGGCACCAGGACCACGCTAGTCAGTGATCATTCGCCGTCGTAGTGCATGGGTCGTCGTTTAGATTGAATCTCCATGAACCAAGCGACACCGTTCGTCCGAGTCGTCGTTCTGGCTTACGACGGCGTCGATATGACCCTCGACTGCATTCGTTCCATACTCGGGTCCGATTGGCCATTGGAACGTCTCGAGGTCGTGCTTGTCGACAATGGCTCCCTGGACGACGTGGTCGGGAGAGTCCGCCACGAGTTGCCTCAGGTGAGGATTCTCGAACCGATGAGGAACCTCGGATTTGCAGGTGGATGCAATCTCGGAATTCGCAGCACTCGATGCAGCAGCGGTGAACCACTCACGCCATTCGATTATGTGGCCCTGGTCAACAACGACGCAACGGTGTCTGCCAATTGGTTGACCGAACTCGTTGCCCCATTGAGTCGAGACGTTGGTGCTGTGTCACCCAAGATGCTCTTCCATGAGCGCTACTCCGAGGTGGAGATGTCGGGGCTCGTCACCGATGATCCGTCCCATTCGCCGGCTGCGGTTCGTGTCACAGCAGTGCGAATCAACGGTGAACGTCACGACGATTCGTTCGTCTTCGACGAAGGATTTACACCCCTTGGTGACTTGGCGCTGCCGACACATGAAGTTGCGCAGACAACTCGACTCGGGGGGAGAGTTCGCGTGGTCCGAAGTGAGCCTTTTTCCGATGGCTCGCATGTCGTATCGATG
>JBJTGN010000114.1:0-3220 GCA_046093905.1 Actinomycetota bacterium | reverse complement strand
AGGCTGCGCACATCGCTCGAAATCACCGCTACTCGATGTCCCGAGGTCTGCCGAAACTTCGTGAGGCAGCCGTTGCGATGTACAAGCGGAATTGGGGTGTGGATCTCGACCCGGAACTCGAGATCACCAACACGATCGGGTCGAAGGAGGGATTCAGCCACCTGATGTGGGTGCTTCTCGACCGAGGAGATGCGGCAATCGTTCCGAGCCCGAGCTATCCGATCCACATCTACGGCCCCTTGTTCGCTGGCGCAGACCTCCGGCAAGTACCGATGCGCAGCTTGTCCGACCCTCGTGTGCAGACCGACTTCGAGGGCGACTTCTTCGAGAGCCTGGAAACTGCCTATGACGTCGGCTGGCCGAAGCCTCGAGTTCTCGTCATTTCCTTTCCCCACAATCCGACAGGTTCATGCGTCGATCTTCCGTTCATGCAACGAGTCGTCGACTTTTGTCGTGAGCGAAACATGATCGTGGTTCACGACTTCGCCTACGCAGATGTCGGTTTCGACGGGTACCAGCCGCCGTCGATTCTCCAGGCCGAGGGAGCCAAGGAATGTGCAGTCGAGTTGTACTCGATGACGAAGAGCTTCTCAATGGCAGGCTGGCGAGTTGCTTTTCTTGCCGGCAACCGTGAAGTCGTTCAAGCACTCGTCAAACTCAAGAGCTACCTGGACTACGGCACGTTCCAGCCCGTGCAGATCGCAGCAACGGTCACGATGAACGAAGCACCGGATTATCCAAAGGAGGTCTGTGCGATCTATGAGACGCGACGCGATGCTCTCATCGACGGACTCTCTCGAATCGGATGGGACATACCCAAGCCCAAAGGATCGATGTTCGTCTGGGCCTCGATTCCCGAACCATACGCTGAGATGACCTCAGTGGAATTCTGTTCGCATCTCATCAGAGAATGTGAGGTAGCGCTGTCGCCTGGAGAAGGTTTCGGACCTGGTGGTGAAGGATTCGTGCGCTTCGCATTGATCGAAAACGAGCAACGTGTTGCTCAGGCCATTCGCAATTTGAAGCGCGGACTGCCGAAGCTCGGTTGATCGACGTGCCTGCGACCTATGTCGCTCGTCTGTGGTTGCCGGACATTCCGGGAACGCTCGGTCTGGTTGCCGCTGCCATCGGACGTGCGGGCGGTGACGTCATCGGCATCGAGATTCTCGAGCGCGGTGCAGGGATGGCGATCGACGAATTACTGATCGAACTTGCTGATCCACAGCGAATCGACACCCTGATTTCCGAAGTTGCGGGAGTTCCCGGAGTGAATGTCGAGGACGTTCACCAAGTCGATCCCGATCGACAGGACCAGAGCATCCTCGCACTCGATGTTGCGGCTCGCATCGTGGAGACTCGGGTGGACGATCGACTTCCTGCGGCGTGTTCTCTGATTCGGTCCATGTTGGAGGCCGAGTGGTGCACCGTTGTCGGGAGAGACTCTCCCGATGTTGCGGTCGGAACGATTCCTGATCCGGCATGGCTGCGAGCTTTCCTCGAGGGCATACGTCATCTCGACGGCGAAGCTTCCTTCGAACACACCCCGGGGGATGTTGCGTGGGCCCCCATGCAACAGGGTGGCTTCATCGTGTGCGGTCGTCAACAGCGAGCGTTTCGAAGCCGAGAGAGGCAACACCTGGCGTTGATCGTGAGGATCGTTGGTTCAAGTCTCCGATGACGACCAATGTCGTGATCGTTCGACCGCTCGCAGCCAAGTGGCATGCAGCGCATCAGCTGTCATGCGCTCGGGGGACCCTGGCGAACCGGGTTCGAAAAGACTTTCGGATTTCCATTTCGCAGCGATGTCGTCGGTTGTCGCCCAGACTCCGTGGGAAAGACCAGCCAGGTATGCGGCTCCCAGAGACGTAGTTTCCTTGTCCACCGGTCGTCGCACTCTCATGCCGAGTTGTTCGGCTTGAATGCCGAGCAGGAGATCCATGACGGAGGCGCCACCGTCGACACGCAACTCGACCAATTCGGTTCCGCTTGCATCGCGCATCGCCTCGATCGCGTCGCGCGTCTGCAATGCCATTGACTCGATCACTGCACGGGCCAGATGCGCCCGAGTTGAGCCCCGGGTGAGACCAAAGATTGCACCTCGAGCATGTGGGTCCCACCAGGGACTGCCAAGTCCAGCGAAAGCTGGCACGCAGACGACCCCTCCGTTGTCGGTGACTGTGCGAGCGAGAGACTCGATCTGGGAGGAAGAATCGATGATTCCGAGACCGTCTCGCAGCCATTGGACGGCGGCTCCAGTGACGAAGATGCAAGCCTCGACTGCCTACGTCGTTTCGACGGGTCCCTCCGCTGCCAGAAGACTCCACGCAATCGTCGTGAGAAGTCCCGAGCGAACTGCGGGGCAGTTCTGGCCGATGTTCATCAGGACGAAGCTTCCCGTGCCATATGTGTTCTTTGCCATGCCCGGTGAAAAACATGCCTGGCCGAAGAGAGCCGCTTGCTGATCGCCTGCAATGCCGGTGATCGGGATCCCTGTCGGCAGGGCTTCATGGGAAGTCGAACCGAAAGAACCAGATGATGGTCGCACATCCGCCAATCGATTCAGCGGTACTCGGAGGACACTCGACAATTCATCGCTCCAAGCCCTCTGAGCAATGTCGTACAACATTGTTCGGCTGGCATTCGACGGATCGGTCGCGAATACATCGCCTGCTGTGAGATTCCACAGAATCCAGGAGTCGATGGTTCCCAGAATCAGGTCGTCTGGAATCGATCCGATGTCGCTCCGAACCGCCTCGAGAATCCAGGCCATCTTCGTGCCGGAGAAATACGGATCGAGGACGAGGCCGGTTGTCGAGCGAACACGGTCGAGGTGACCCTCGCTCTCGAGACGCGAACAGTCATCTGCAGTACGGCGGTCCTGCCAGACGATTGCTTTGCCATAGCTTTCCCCGGTGACACGGTTCCATGCCAGCACGGTTTCGCGCTGGTTGGTGATGCCGATGCATTGCGGTAATCCGAGGTGATCGGTGAGTTCCCGAAAAGTTGTGACGACAGCGGACCAAATCTCGCTCGGGTCGTGCTCCACCCATCCTGGGTGAGGAAAGTATTGCGTGAATTCGCGGTATGCGGCCGGACCGTCTCGTCCATCAGCGAAGACGGCGCGGCATCTCACTCCCGTGGTGCCGGCGTCGATCGCAAGAACGTACGGAACGTTCATCGCTTCCTCTTTGCATTCTTTGGACGATGTTGAGATGGGCCG
>JBJTGN010000113.1:0-7547 GCA_046093905.1 Actinomycetota bacterium | reverse complement strand
AAGTCGTGGAACCCCGACACCCGCACCCTGCGCGCGGTGGAGGACGCCCTGGCCAACCTGCTCACCAACGACGGCGGCGTCCGAGTACGGGAACTGGCCGACCACTACGGCGTTGCTCACCGCGCCTATGGGGACGGTGTCCGTATTCAGGTGCGCAGCGGCGTCCTCGATCCCGCAACGGGAACACTGGCGGCGGCCACGCCGCTGTGGTTCTCCACGACGGTGGTCGCTACCGACTACGACCACGCCCTGGACCCCTACGCCGATACCGAGTGGCTTGGGATGCTGCGGACCCAGTGGCCCGACGACCCTTCGGCGATCACCTGCCTGCAGCAGTGGTTCGGATACGTCCTCAGTGGCCGTACCGACCTGCAGAAGTGGATGATGATCTTCGGCCCGCCGGGCTCCAGCAAGTCCATCATCGCCACGGTGCTGGCGGCGGTGGCGGGATCGTTCACCGCCACCTCGCTGGACACTCTCAACACCCAGTTCGGCCTGCAGTCGCTCTACGAGACTGGGGCCTCGCTGGCCCTGCTCAGCGACATCCGGTTCGGTGCCCGTGACTCCTCGACGGCGGTGAGCAACCTGCTCGGCGTCATCGGGGAGGACGAGGTGACCATCGAACGCAAGTACAAGACGGCGGTCAGCGCGAAGCTCGGGGTGCGCTTCCACGCCAGTGCCAACGAGATGCCGAGGTGGCAGGACAACAGTGCCGCCCTCGCCAAGCGGGCGTTGCTGCTGGAAACGTCGCGCTCGTTCCGAGGGACCGATGACGAGGACCCCGACCTGTGCGCCCGCCTCATCGCCAACGAACTCCCGCAGGTGCTGCGGTGGGCTGTCGAGGGTCTGGCACTGCTCAATGCCGCTGGCGGCGTGTTCACCCGCAGCGGGCAGTCCGACGAGCTTCACGCCGACATGGACGAACTGTCCTCGCCGGTGAGGACCTTCGTCAACGAGTGCTGCGAACTTGGTACAGCGGAGGATTTTGTGGACCTGCCCGACCTGTATCGGGTGTGGTGCAAGTGGGCCGAGGCCAACAACACCGGCAAGGGCATGAGTCAGAACAAGTTCAAGAACTCCGTCAAGGCCCTGTACCTCAAGTCGGTACGGCCCGGTCAGAAACGGATGCCCGACGGGCAGCAGGGCAAGTGGGCGGTGGTGTGGGGGATCAAGCGAGCCGAGTACGCCTACACCGAACGCGGTCAGCACGGGATTGAGCACCGCGCCACCATCACCACCGACGCCGCCGCCTCGATGGGTTCTGATCCCTTCGGCGACAGGCGCAACTGAGGGCCAAATCTGGGTGACACAGGGAGTTACCCGACTTGGTTATAGGGAGCGGTGCCTCGCCGCTGACGTGAGGGCGGTCAGCCGGCGAGGTTCACACCCTGGTTACCACTGCGGTAACCAGCTTTCACCGACGATGCAACCTAGAGTTACCGGAGGACGGCGCGGCGACGCATCTGCGCAGGCTGCGCGTCATTTTCCTGTCCAATTCCGTTGTCCTGTAACCCAGGTAACCCAGTAACCCACCTAAAACCTTCACAGGAGAATGACAACGGAGGTAATAGTGATTTCCCCCTGTATAAGAGGTTTTCGCCATGTAACCCGGTGACTGGGTTACGTCAGCGAGAGGGACGCGCAGCTGCCCCCTATCGCCGCGCTGTAGCTGTGAGACCGGCGATCCTGACCACGGCACCCGCCACGGGGCAGGCCCACACCTACGAATCTGGGGCCCAAGGTCAACGCTGAGAGGCGAACAGCTTGTGCTGACTCCCTCTGGTGGGTACAGCCCTCACAGACGCTTACAGGGCCATAGAGCCCTCGTGCGTCGGCCTCGAAACGCGAAGCGGCACAATGCCGCTCAATGACGGTCAATAGCGCGGGAGGTGTGGCGGGGGCCGGGCGCACGACACCCCTCCACGTCCGCGCCGCCATCCCCCGATGGCGGTCACGGTGGGTACACACTACGACAACGAAGCTGCGCCGGTGCCGCGCTTGCACAGTGAGTTGACATCGTGGACACCGGCCGCGCACCACCACGACGACTAGGACCACCATGCCCACCATCACCGCCGCCGACTTCACTGACGCCGCCGACATCATCGACGCCATCACCACCCCTGACGAGATGATCGAGACCGTCCTGCTCGAAACCCTGCGCCGTCTCACCCGCCACGACGGGCAACTCATCGCCTGGGCCGCACTGCGGAAGCACCTGCCCGGCAACCCGTCCCGCCACGGCGAAGCACTGATACGACTGTGGCAGGACCACCGCCTCGACCTGATCCTCATCGACGGGATCAACTACGTCATCGCCAACGACCACCTCGACCAACTCATCGCGGAGAGGGAGCTCGCACGGCACCCACGCCGCCCGCGCACCCTGATGGTCCTGCACAGCTGACACCCGCCAGGGCCGGGTTTCGCTGCCCGCTGATAAACCTAGGCGCCGGCGGAGCTGCCACCAGGCCCTCCCGCAGGTGATTCGAGCTCTCATCGACGCCGTCAGCCGGGCTCGCCATTGGCCCTGCTCGACTTCTCCTTTTCGGACAATGCCTCATGTTGTCGGTGTTCACCCATAGCATTTCCATCGGCTTTCAACGGGGTGAAAGCAAAGGGGGAAGAGCGTGGTTCAGCAGGGCTGGTATCCCGATCCGTGGCGGCAGGCAGCACTGCGGTGGTGGGATGGCCTCCAGTGGACGACCTGGACCCACGAAATCGAGACGCAGGTCATCGAGCCAGCAGCGTGGCAGTCCGACGTTGTCGATCTGGATTGCCGCCGGAGCCGTAGCGGCTTAGCCGCCCTGCTGGGTGATGCCGAGCGGATCGCCGTTATCGACGTGGAAACCACGGGGCTGTGGAGCACCGATCGGGTCGTTGAAGTCGCAGTTGTGACTGTTGATCGCAGCGGCAGCATCGTTGACGAGTTCGAGTGCCTGATCAACCCACTGCGTGATCCCGGCCCCTCGTGGCTGCACGGTCTCACCCCCTCGATCCTTCGAGACGCCCCGATGTTCGAGGATGTCGCTCCGCACCTGGCGGCCCTCCTCGACGGCGCCGTGATTGCCGCCCACAACCTTCGCTTTGACCGCCGACTTCTCAGCTATGAGTTCGATCGGGCCGGCATCGACATCGACTGGGGCGAGGGCCTGGACACCCTGCGCGCCGTGGGCTGCAAACTGGATGCGGCCTGCGCCGACTACGGTATCCACTTGCACGGTGCACACTGCGCCCTCAACGACGCACGCGCGACCGCCCACCTGCTGATGCGGGTCGCCGCTTCCTTCGATGGCTGCCGGCCCGCTGTCGCATATCCGCTGTCTGGCGATGCTCCTCGAGTTCTGACCCGTGACGGTTTCACCGCCGAAGACATCCAACGGCCCTACGTCCTTCAGTTGGCACGCGGAGTGCGCACTCCCGCGGATGTGGCCCCCTACGTCACACTGCTGGACTACGCCGTCGCTGACCTGAAGTTCGACGCCGATGAGCGACGCGAGCTCGCCTTGCTCGCTGAGGACCTTGGCTTAAGTGAGCACAGCCGCATCCGCGCCCATAAAGAGTTCCTCAACGGGCTCATCGACGCCGCCCTCGACGACGGGGTCGTCACCGATGAGGAGTTTGAACAACTCTGTCGGGCTTCGGCTCTGCTGGAGTTGGCCGACACCCTCGTTTCGGCACGCACCAACCCCTAGCGAATCATTACCGAAACCATGGACCTGCTGGGCGGGATGCAGGTCTGCTTCACCGGGGCGGCCCAGGGGCCCAACGGGGAGCCCCTGGATCGCGACGAGCTTGAAGACCACGCCCGTCGCCACGGACTGGAGCCCGTGAAGTCGGTGACCAAGAAGAACTGTCAGCTGCTCGTGGCGGCAGACCCGGCGTCGCTGTCCCGAAAGGCCCAGAGCGCACAGAAGTTCGGCATCCCCGTCGCGGCGATTGCCAACTACCTCGCCGCCATGAACACCGGAACGCCGATGAGGGTCAATCGGCTCCCGGTGAAAGGCGTAGGGCAGGTGTGTACCGAATGCGGGCACTCGTGGATCGCAGCCCGCCGCAAGAGCAACCCCGTCTGCGACGGCTGCCGTACGAAAGCCAGACCGCCTGCCGGCCCAAACGACGGCAGGAATGCAGCCAACGCAGCCACCCGCGCGGAGCGGCTCGAACGCTGCCGCCGAGCCGTTGAACTTCAGAACAGCGGTGGCGACCGCACCCAGATAGCTGAGCAGCTCGGTGCCAGTGAGGAGGGTGTCAAGGCCCTCCTTCGGGATGGAAAGTTCTACGCCAATCCCGAAACAGATCAAGAGCGCCTGGAACTCGCGGAAAGGGCTTCGGCGGCTCGGCAGAGCGGGATGAACCGCGCCGCCTTCGCCGACGAGGCCGGACTCTCCAAAGGCAAAGCAGAGGAGTGCTGGAAAGACGCCGATGTGCTGTTCGGCGGTATGGAAACGGATTCAGCGACGAGCCAGGAGAGTTATTCATGAGCCCCGAGGACACGAGTGCCATTGCCGTGCTGAACGGCGATGCCGACATGATGGCGATCTGGCATGTCGCCGTCGAGCCCGTCGCCCAGACCGCACGATTGTGCGGTGCATGGGTGACCGACGACCTCGAGGTCCAACGAAAGGTTTTGGCCTCCCGCAAGGTCGTCGTTTTCGGAGACCAGACGAATGACCGCATCGAGGCTCTGCTCTCCCACACCCGAGGCGTCATCGACCTCACAGCGACCTTGGTGGCCATCAAACAGCACATCTGCTCAGTCAACGATGTGCACCGCGCGAGCAGGACGCCCAAGGGAAGCCCGCGTCAGCCGATAACCTGGCCCGTACTGCCCGCGATGCTCGATTGGGGTGCACTTCCGGCAGTGTCTGGCGGTGTCGTGGAGGATCCGCTGATCAGCCCCACCATCGCGGCATCACGCTGGATCGCCGACCTCGCCGACTTCTGGTCGTCGATTGAGACCACCCGAACATCCAGACCGCATCTGGCAGAGGAGAACCCGATGCCTGTCTCACTGCCCTTCGTGCTCGGCACTAGATCGACGGACTGAACTAGGTCATCCTCAACGAGGCACTGGACGAGAGGATCGCCGCCAGCGAGCTCGCTCCCCGTCCACCTCGCCCTCGTTCAGATTGTCCTCTACGCCGAGTGACGCCTCGACCGGCGCCGATGGACCCTCGCGCCCGCCCACAGTCCGCTCACGGCGCACACAGGCCGGCGTAACACCCTCTACGGCAGGGACATCACCGGGCTCGCGCAGCACTCAGGACGCTGGGGGAGGGTATCGACACTGTCACCGGTGGTGCGCTGGGCCGAGTCAACGGCGATGCCCAACAACGCCATTCAGGGTCGGCGTTGAACCGCATCGCCGCGCTGCAGGGCTAGCGCGTCGACCAGACCCAGCCAGGTAATGCCTCTAGGCGACGTTGCCGTTCGGCGTTGATGCTGCCCGTCACATTGTTGCGTCGCTGAACGGCGACCCACTGCCCAAGGCGAAATCCGTCCGGGCACCGGTAACTCTGCGGCACCTTCGCATTCCCGAACTCAGCGACATATCCCTGCAGGTAGCCGAAGCCTTCCTCCCATTTTTCCGCGAAAGCATTCCACGACCAACCTGGGAGGGCTTCCACCTTGGCTTGACGTTCGGGGCTGAGTCGATTCTGGCGATAGGCCCCTCGCTGCCCCACCATCCACTGCCCTAGCCGATAGCCGTCTTTACATACAAAGTCAACGGGGATCGGGGCACCGCCGGTCTGTTTAGCGAACTCCAGCGCATGGCGATAGCCGATGTCCCAGAGCGTGTCCCTGCGGCCCCATGACCAGCCGGGCAGGGCCTCCAGACGAACCTTCCTATCGGTACTCAACTTGCCTTTGGAGTTTTTGGTTCGTTGTTCTTCGACCCAACCGCCCAATCGGAATTCACCGACCATGAATTTCTTGGGGACCATCGCGTCGCCGTTGTCGGCGGCGTACTTCTCCAGCATCTTGAAGCCAGCCTCCCACTGGTCGGCGATTGCATCCCACGACCATCCGGGGAGTGCCTCTAGCCGCGCCTGGCGTTCTTCGCTGAGTTTCCCTGCGATGCGGGTCCTCCTGGTCATCGCAATCCACCGCCCGAGCGGATATCCATCGGACGAGTCGAATTTGAAAGGGACCAGAGTGTCCCCGAATTCCCGGGCGTACTCCACTGCGTGATTGAACCCGACCTCCCACTTGGAAAGTCGGGGCCGCCACGACCAACCGGGAATGGATTCCAGTCGGACTTTGCGCTCGTCCGACATACTGCCTTCAAGGTAGGTGGTCCGCTGGATAGCAACCCACCCACCGAGTCGGAAGCCACTGTCCGTGGTGTGGCGGGGATGCACCATCGCGTCCCCGTGCTCGCCAGCATAGAGAACTGTTTCTTCAAACCCCTGCTCCCACTGAGCGGAAAGAGGGTCCCAGGTCCAACCCGGAAGCGATTCGAGCTTCAGTCTCCGAGACTCGGAGAGTGTTCCGTTGACGTATGCGGATCGCTGGCCTCGTGCCCAACCACCCAGTCGCAACCCGTCGAGAACGAAGCTGACGTATACGCGGGCGTGGCCATGTTCAGCGATGTATTTCTCCAGGAGTCCGTACCAGAACTCCCAGGGCGCGGTGGTCGCGTCCACCAGGTGGGCTTCGAAGGCGTCCGAGAAGTCCTTGCTCACCGAGGCCGGCACATCGACGTGAATCTTGCCTGGCAGCTTCGGCTTGGAGCCCCTGCGGCCCATCTCCCGGCGCAAGGCGTCCAACTGCTCACCGAGCTCGGTGTCGTGGGCCCTCAGGGCCTTGATGACATCCCACACCGGCTTGAAGACCGAGGAGTCCAACGCCACCTGGGCGTCCTGGTCGGTGTCGATGAACACCGGGATCACGATGGTGCCCACGGTCTTGGTGTCGGACCTGCGGATCGCGCGGCCCACCGCCTGCACGATGTCCACCTCTGACCGGCGCGGGTCGATGAACGCCACACTGTCCAGGGCCGGAACATCGACACCCTCGGACAGGCACCGCGCATTGGCGAGCAGGCCCCGCTCCCCGTCATCGAGCCTCTTGAGGTGCTGAATCAGCACGCTGCGCTCACCCGCCGACATCTCACCCGAGGTGTACCTCGACCACAGGCTGCCCTTGGGCCGTTGCCGTGGCGGCATCCAGTCCAACACCGCCGGCATCGACGCGGCGAACTCTCTCGCCGCCTTCACACGGCTGTGGAAGGTGATCATCCGATGCAGGTCGAACTTCTTCATCGCCTTCGCCAGACCGATCTGCCCGGCCAGCGACCTTGCGTCGGTGTTCTTCTTGCCGTCCAGGGTGACCAGGGTGCCGCGCTCGGCCCAGTCCCGGTAGGTGGCGTCGTCCACTCCGATGATCGCCACCTGGTAGTCGGTCAGCAGGTCCCGGTCGATGGCCTCGGCGAAGCTCAGTCGGTGGAACACCTCCCCGAACTTGGTGTGGTCGTCCATGGAGGCGACCTCGTAGTCGGCCTGTTTGGCCTCCCGCAGCACCCGTCCGGTGAAGTAGCGCGG
>JBJTGN010000112.1:0-7282 GCA_046093905.1 Actinomycetota bacterium | reverse complement strand
GTATTGGCGAGTGCGACCAAGCGGTCGGCGAGATCCTGAGGGTCGGTCGCCTGGCGGATCTGACCCTCGATCTCGTCGTCGTCGGCTTCGTCGACGAGACCATCGCTGCAGATGATGAAGCGATCGTCGTCTTCGAGGTCGATATCGAAAGTGTCGACGTCGACCGACGTGTCGATCCCCATGGCGCGCAGGACGATGTTGCGCTGGAAGTGGACTCTTGCTTCGGCGCGCGTGATCGCGCCGCGGTCGACCAAGGATTGAACGTGCGAATGGTCCTTGGTGACTTGGCGAAGTTCACCGTGGCGCCACAGATAGGTGCGGGAGTCTCCGACGTTGGCCACGACGGCCTTGTGATCGAAGGGGTTCGACACCGCCAAGCCGGTGAGGGTCGTGCCCATTCCAGCCTTACTCGAGTCGAGGATCGACTCGGAGTGAATGGCGGTGTTGGCGTGCCGCACCGCGGCGGCGACGTCGTCGGACGCGAGGACGATGTTGCCGGCTTCGCTGAGAACCTCACGCAGAGTGGTGACGGCGATGTCGCTGGCAACCTCACCTGCGCTGTGTCCGCCCATGCCATCGGCGACGAAGTACAGACCGTTGGCGCAGAGGAACGAGTCTTCGTTCGCCTCGCGAACCCGACCGACGTGCGTGGCGGCTCCGGCAACGACACGAATCATCGTTCGGCCTCGACGACGAGCGATCCCATCTGAATGCGGTCACCAGGTCGCAGCGCGACGACATCGGAGATGCGGTTGCCGTTCACGAGGGTTCCGTTGGTGGAGCCGAGATCTTCGACCACCGCGGCGCCGTTGGCAATCCAGATGCGGGCGTGAACATTGCTGAGAAACGAATCGTCGGCCACCGACAGGTCGGTGTTTTCCGAACGTCCGATGACGAGTGGATCCGATCCGATTTCGATCTGGTGTCCCTTGTGACGCTTGGGAGCGACCACGCGGAGTTCGGTGACGCGTTGGCGGCGCGGAACCTTGGCGGTGCCGTCGGTCGGCATCGTCGGAACCGGCCCGGTGGAACGAGACACCGCCGGAACACGAACTTCGGTCCAGACCGCCCACACCACTCGGGCGAAGAAGAGATAGAGCGCGGCGAGAAGGACGAACCGCAGAAGTCCGAGAAGTTGATCGGTCATCGTGCTGCGGCTTCGAACCGAATGGAGTGGCTTCCCAGATCGATGATGTCGCCGTCGCGCAGACCGCGCTCGGCACTGATGGTGACTCCGTTGACCTTGGTGCCGTTGGTCGACCCGAGATCGGAAATCGCGTAGACGCCGTTGACGACCTTGACCTCGGCGTGTCGGCGGCTGACGTTGGCATCGTCGAGAACGATGGTGCAGTCAGGTGAGCGACCGATCACGACCAATGCCTCACCGAGTGGGAACGACTGACCGCCCGAGACGACCAGTGCGCTGGCCGTGATCGGACTCTCGGTGCGCCGTACCTTCGAGTCGATTTCGACCCGGCCCGACTTCACTTTGTCGTCGGCCACCAGCGAGACCGTGATGGGACCCTTCAGGTGGTAGCCCTCGGAGCGGGCATACTCCTTGGCCGCTTCGTTCAGTTCGATCTCGAGTGCGGCCTGGAACTCTTCGAGTTGGTCGAGGTCGCGGGGATGGAGGCGGAACACGAAGTAGTTGGGGGCGACGCGTCGGCTCTTGGAGTCGACCGATCGCTTGTCGTCGATCTCGCGGACGAGGTGGCGGCCGAGGTCGATGGGGCGCACGTTGGTGCGGTTGCCTCGATTGAAGATTCCTGCGGCCATCCATCCACCTCCTTCGCCGTGATGACAGGCGGGGAAAATCGTACCGGTGCAGGGTGGACGCACCGTGTCGCCCGGGTGGTCACTCCCTCTCGGGGCGGTAGCGTTCGAGACCTGTTACTCGGGCGAGTGGCGGAATGGCAGACGCGCTGGCTTCAGGTGCCAGTGTTCGCAAGGACGTGGGGGTTCAAGTCCCCCCTCGCCCACCAACACCGGTGTTTTGGTGATGATTCTTCACCCATACGGTGAAAAACCATCACCAAAAGCACGGGTTGTGTACGGGATGGTCGAGTCGCTTTCAGGTCACTGTCGATGTGGCGACCGAGTTGCTCGAGACACGAGCACCTGTAGCGATGGCTTTCCGAGTACAACGGGGTCGGATACGTCGTGGTTGTCACCCTGGTACTGTCCCAGGGTCACCAAAACCGAGCCTCAAAGCGCGCTCGACGAAGGACTGAGAAGATGAGACTCGCCAATCGTCTGATCCCCATACTGATTGCCAACGTGACGGTGTGGCTCATCTACGTGGGCGGAGACGACGGGGGCTTTCCATGGCCGCTCTTCGTCACACTGGGGAGTATTCCTGGCGCCCTCGTCCTAGCCCGCAGCACAAACCAGCCCGGACGTGACCGTCAGAGGAATCGCAATCGTCAACGCAACCGATGAAGAGTGAGCAAGGACGAGTCCCCCCGGGAAGCGGGACGCGGATCTCGATCCAGGAGCTCGCCGTTGGTCCAATCGCGTTCCTCGAGCACATGGTGTCCACATTCGGCGATGTCACCCGACACGAAACCGAAGGTCGCCCGGTCACCATCGTCAATGAGCCCGACCTCGTCTCGGAGATTCTGATCCATCAACGTTCCGAGTACGTGAAATCGGGGACGCCGGACGAGATGATGCTCGTTCCTCTCCTCGGACGGGGCCTTCTGACAACAGATGGGGACCAGTGGAAGGAACAACGGACCCTCGCCCAACCCGCATTTCAGCACCGTGAAATCGTGACATTCGATGTCTTGATGCTGGATGAGACCGACCGACTCATCAACAGGTGGTTGGCTCACGGGGATCGAATCAGACTCGATCGAGATTTGACTTCGCTGACACTTTCCATAGTGGCGCGCGCACTCCTCGGCTCTGATATTTCGATCGGGGAGCGCTTCGGTGAGGCGGTCGATGACGCCAATCGGTTCATGGGTCATTATGGCGTCAATGGTTCCGGTCTCGACGGAGACCGACAGCGTTTTTCTGCGGCTAAGGCCTTCATCGATCGCATCGTTGGACTCTTGATTTCCGTTGTCGATGTGGACGAACCGAATCGGCACGACTTTCTCGCCCGATTGGTTGCCGAATCGACGGGCCGCGGCCCCGACGCCTTGTCGTCCCGCGAGGTACGTGATCAAGTTGTCACGATGCTCATGGCCGGACACGAGACGACTGCCAAGTCGCTGACATGGACCTGGTGGCTCTTGAGCCAGCACCCGGACGTGGCCGAGCGGGCTCGCCGTGAGGTCGATCAGGTACTGGCCGGTCTAGCACCCGATGCGTCGTGCCTTGATCGACTTCCATTCGTGCGGTCAGTCTTTCTTGAATCGCTTCGCCTTTACCCACCTGTCTGGCTCATCTCACGGCGAGCGACCAAGGATCTACAACTTGGCGAGTTCCTGATACCCGAGGATTCTCTCGTGTGCGTCAGCCCGTGGTTGCTTCACCGCCGTCAAGACTTCTGGCCCGATCCCGAATCCTTCATTCCTGAGCGCTTCCTCGTGGAAGAACCCCGGCATCCATGTTCGTTTCTCCCGTTCAGTGCGGGCCCACGGCAGTGCATCGGACAGCACTTCGCCACCCTCGAAGGTGTGATCGTGCTGACGAGGATGCTGCAGTCCATCGACATCGTCATTGATCCAAGTCACCCCGTCGAGCCGGAAGCGCTCGTCACCTTGCGTCCGAAGCATGGTGTCATGGCGTCGGTGACACCTCGGAGGACTTCGTGACCGACTTCGGGCAGTCCTTTCGCCCGGATCGCCATGTGGGTGGATTGTCGGGAGCGATGCTGAGGCTCGAGACTCAGGCAGCGCTCACCTGGCCGTCCGAGTCCGCGATTCTCGAAAGAGCGAATGTCGCGGATGCAAGTTCCATCGTGGAACTCGGATGCGGGAGTGGTGCGCTGCTGAGCCGAGTCCGCGATTTGTGTCCGCGAGCCCAGATCACTGGCGTTGATTTGGATGAACGCTTGATCGAGGCAGCGATTCGCAGAGCCGCGGATGTGCGTCTGATTCGGGCCGATGTGCGAGACGTGCCGCTGGCGGATGCCTGCGCGGATGTGGTGATCATGCGGTACGTCCTGCAACATCTACCTGATCCACACCGAGCTCTTCAGGAGGCCTTCCGCCTCCTTCGTCCGGGTGGACGGGTAGTCGTTCTCGAGGTCGATGGTGGCCTGTGGGGCATTTCCGAACCGTTCCTTCCAGACGTTGAACGTTTGCAGGCAAAGATCTGGGCCTCGCAGTCGTCACGAGGTGGAAATCGCATGGTTGGGCGACGCCTGCGGAGTTGGTGCTCCGAACAGGGATTCGCTGAGGCGACGCTCGAGCTTTATCACTACTCGAGTGATGATGTCGGTGTCGAGGAGTTCGGACCCCTGCTCGATCCCGAGCAGCACATCGATCTCGTCGAAGATGGAATTGTCACTCCGGAAGAATTGGCCCGTGCGGCCGTTGCCTACGGGCGGTGGCTCAAAGACCCCAGGAGCTACGTGATGATGGTCGGATTCGCAGTGACTGCGATCAAGCGATCTGTCGATTAGCCAGGGACCGGAAGAGTCCGTCCTGATCGATCAACTCGTCGTAGGTCCCCATTTGTACGACGCGCCCGCGTTGCATCACGACGATGCGGTCGGCTTCTTTGATGGTGCTCAACCGGTGGGCAATCACTACTCGAGTTGCGTTGAGGCGATGCATGGACTCCGTCACGATCGACTGCGTTCGGTTGTCGAGTGCACTGGTCGCCTCATCGAAATAGATGATCCGAGGCCGCGCAAGCAGCGCCCGGGCGATCATCAGTCGCTGTCGTTGTCCTCCGGAAAGCGTGGACGCCCCCTCTGACAAGAGTGTGTTCATTCCCATCGGCATGTGCTCGATGTCCTCCTTCATTCCCGCCATCTCGGCTGCTTCCCAAGCGTCCTCCACCGAGAACGTCGAGGACCCGACGATGTTGGAGAGGATGTCTCCAGCAAACAATTGACCCTGCTGAAGAACTACGCCGCATTGCCGACGAACAGCACCCACGTCGAGGGTGCTCAGATCTTGACTGTCGTACTGAACCGAGCCCGAGTCCGGAGTCTCGAAACCGAGCAACATTCTCAACAGCGTCGACTTTCCACATCCACTCGGCCCAACGAGGGCCACGAATTCGCCCGGCTCGGCGTGGAAAGACACGTCGTCGAGCACCGGTGGCTGTCCCGGCTCGTACGTGAATGTCAAGTGGCTGACGTCGAGTCGGCCGCGGAGCTCACCTGGATCTGCGAGATCGCTTCGGATCTCAGGCTGGCCGGTCAGAATCGGTTGCAACTTCTCGAACATCGGAACGATATTGAGGAGAGTGATCCCGGTCCCGGTGAGTTGCAGCGTGGATGCCAGGAACATGAGGAAAGCGACATTGAAGGTGAGAAATGTTGCCACGGGGAACACGCCGTCACGAACGAGTCCGATGAACGCGAAGATCAGGCCCGGGGCAATGATTGCGTATCCAGCATTGAAGACGACCAGACGATTCTGAATACGGCGGGCCGTGTAGCTTTTGCGCCTGAGGTCGGCGAATTGACGAGACCAGTACGCGTAGGCGCGCTCTTCGGCCGACGCCACACGCAGTTTCGAGATACCCGACATCAACTGGAAGGTGGTCGAAGAAGCCTCGTTCATCGCGTCATTCACCGTGCGTTGAACTCGGATTTGATCGGTTCCGATTTTGACGGAAACCGCAGCGCCGAAACCGACGACGATGAGAGCGATGAGGCCCAGGATCACGTCGTAGTAGAGCATGAGACCGAGATTGGCCAGACCCATGATGAACGCGAGGACGGACTGCACGGCGAGCCCCGACATCGCATCACGAATGCCGTTGACCCCGAGAGACGCAGCAGCTAGTTGACCGATCGAGTTACGTCGGAAGAAGGGAGTTGGTAGCGCCATCAACCGATCCCAGATCCCGGCTTGCGCGTTCATGTCGATTCGGCCTTCGAGACGAAGGGCAGCCAGGTTCTGCACGGTCGACAACGCTGCAATCACGAAGGCGACGGCGATGAGAATGATTGACCACTGCGAGATCTCCTCTCGCGCGGCTCGCGGGACGAATGTGCCGAGGATCCGTCCGGTGAGGATCGGTGTCAGCAATCCGAGGAGTGCAATCAACAGCCCCGTCGAACCCAATGCGATGACATCACCACGCGAGCCAGCCAACCCGAATTTGAGAAGGTTCAGGCCCGAAACGCTTTCCTCGGGCAGCGGTGCGTACAGCATCCGTGCCTCGAAGTAGATCTCCATGTTGGTTACTTCGTCAACTGCTCGAATGGTGTGCGTCGACGGATCATCGATGATGTAGGTCGATCCACTACGACGGAGAACGACGGGGCGCATTCCTTCCTTCAGGAATCCGACCAGTGTTCCGACGTCGTTCTTGAACCAACCACCCTCGAGTCGGACCGTCCGTTCGCGAAGGTGTGACGCTCTGACAACAGCGGAAACCGGATCGGTGCGACGCGAGATGTCGGCCGCCCGGGCGGGTGAAGTACTGAAGCCGAGCAGGTCACCGACGAGTGCGACTGCCGCATATGCGGGGTCTGCGTCGATCAGTCGAGCTCGACGCTCGTCAGTGCCCGCGAGAACTCTCGCCAGCTCGATCTCGGCCTTCTGTTCGAGTGCCTTGTCAGCGTGCGCTCGGCTCCGAGTTCGTTCGCTCTCGATAACGTCGAGTTGTCGCCGTTGATTGACAGCAGCGTGAAGCCACCGCGACATGTCGGACTGCACTGCCGGCAGGAGCGCCGGGCCGAGACTTGCGGAACTAGCAGTGATACAAGTGGCACCACTCGGAACATTGAGCCAGTCGACTGGTGTGATCCAGATCGTTTGGGAGTGGGGAGTCTCCGATCCCCATCGATTGACGATCGAATCGGCATCGACCGAGATGATCCAACGAGGAGAATGCGACACCGTCGCCGAGTTAGACACACCGATTGTCACCTTGGGCCGGTCCAGGAGAGTGGCGTCGCGAGGATGGAACTCGGTCGAGACTGCGTATCCCAGTGCCAGGAGGACGGGATCCAGCGCGGCGCCAAGAACTTCGTGTTCGACCTTGACGAGATCGGCGACGGCTATCCGCACGACTTCGGCGCCAGGAGTCGGCCGAGCGACCAGCATCGAGTCGTCGACGGGGGACACCTGCGGAATGATCGAGCCTGGCCCAACGCGCCCAGCGTTGAACCAGGCAACTGGACGAGCGAGGTCGACGGGAGTGA
>JBJTGN010000111.1:0-3178 GCA_046093905.1 Actinomycetota bacterium | reverse complement strand
TCCGAGTCACCGTGAACCCATCTGCTCACGGTCGAGACCACATCGGCTTGGATCTGCCGCAAGCTCGGGAATGCGTCAGTGCTCAGCCCGTTGGACGAGGAATACATCGCGTACGCGCGCTCGGCGAGGTCGAGCACATCGTCACCTGCGAAGTAGGCGAGAGAGAAAACTCTGCCGTTCTTCCAGTCGACATCGTTGACCTTGAGTCGAGCCAGATCTGCCAGAACGTCCTGAGCAGAGCGTTCACGACGACGATCGGGGGGAATCACGTCTCGATCAAGTCGGGTCACGACCACACTGTAAGGCACGGGTACTGGCCGTTTCCGACATAAGTGTCATAACGATGATTATCGGCGACAATGCCGAGAGGTGCCTCAACGGGAACATGAGTTGCGCCGGCAGACTCGTGGTGTGGGCATCCCTTTTGCAGCTCCTGAACACTTCTTCGCCAGCGACAACAACGCCAGTGTGCACCCAGATGTTCTCGATGCGCTTCATCGCGTCAACCACGGTCATGTTGTTGCATACGGTGACGATTCCGTCACGCGTGAAACTGAGCGTCTGTTCGATGAGATCTTCGGTCGACCCGTCGATACGTATTTCGTCTGGAACGGAACGGGAGCAAATGTCATGGCTCTCGCATCGTGCCTGCGACCTGCGGGAGCCGTCGTGTGCACCCAATGTGCGCACATCAACGTCGACGAGACAGGCGCACCGGAAAGGTTCCTGGGATCGAAACTGATCGACGTCGAACATGTGTCCGGAAAAATGTCCCCGGAATCGATCCATGCCCTGCGACAAGATCTCGGCGTGGTGCATCACGTCCAGCCCGCTGTCGTCTCGATCACACAGAGCACCGAATGGGGCACGGTCTATTCGATTGACGAAATCGGAGAATTGTGCGAAGTGGCGCACTCGATGGACATGCTCGTGCACCTCGATGGAGCTCGTATTTCCAATGCGGTAGCCCACCTTGGCGGCGGTGTGGAGACACTTCGTCGCATGACCGTGGAAACCGGAGTCGATGTCATTTCGTTCGGTGGAACGAAGAACGGGCTGATGTACGGCGAAGCCGTCGTCTATCTCGACCGAAGCGCAGCACGCTTCGCTCCCTACCTGCGCAAACAGGCCACGCAGTTGCCGTCGAAGGTGCGTTACATTGCGGCCCAGTTCCAAGCCTTCTTCGCCAATGACCTGTGGCTGAACAATGCTCTGTGGGCCAATCAGAAGGCTCTCGACCTCTACAAGACCTTGACCAATGGCCCAGACGGGCGTCCTCTGGTGAGTGTCGAGGCTCCTCAGGTGAACTCCCTCTACCCCGTTCTCAACGCACCGTTGCGAGATCGACTGCGGGACTGGTCTTTCTTCTACGACTGGGATCCGTCTCGGGAGCAGGTTCGGTGGATGACGGCGTGGGACACGACGGACCATGACATCGAGGTATTTGTGTCGGGCATCAGGCACTTGTTCGACACGGTGGCTGATCCTCGCTGACCGACGTCAACTCTGCTTCTCGGCGCCAGTCGAGAAGATATTGACGAATTGGAGTGTCCGATCTAGGGTCAAGTTTCTTCTCAGGGGGATTTGAGAAGAATCAATGGGGACATATCCGGTTCTGCCGGAGAAACAACCGAGGGCACTCGGACAGCCAGGGGGACGAAATTGGCAGCCGTCGATATCTCTATAAATCGAATTCGCACCGACGATCGATGGATGGACAGAGCGGCCTGTCGAGGCCTCACGTATTTGTTCTTTCCGTTGACAGCTGAACGACCTCAGGCCCGACAGCGCCGAGAGGCTTTGGCCCGGTCCATTTGTGCAAGTTGCTCGGTTCAGAGTGAATGTCGAGAATTCGCTCGAGAGAATCACGAGTACGGGCTCTGGGGCGGTGAGAGCGAGGACGAACGACACGAGGCTGGTTTTCGACTGATTGCTCCGATCGGGATTCGCGCCAACGTCAGTTGAGATCATCCGTTTCACTCGGTGGATACACAGAGTCGCCGATGAGGAAATGTGTCGAATGAATTCTGAGCGGTGGTTCGAGTGATGCCCTGGTTGCGGAGATGGAACGTCGGCCTGCCGCCAACATCGCCACTCCCCTCTGCCATCATGGGCAAGGATCATGACGTCTTATCCTGAGAACTCGACCGATTTCCTGCCATTCGAATCGGCTCTTCATCGCACGGCGCTTCAATCCGCGTGGACTGCTTACGACGATGGGCGGGCCATCGTCTCGGTGCTCGACACGAGCCCGCGTGTCTCCACCAACACCGTCTATCGCATCGTTCTCGACGACGGTACGAATATCTATGGCAAGGTTTCGAACTACGGATCGTATTTTCTGTTTGCCGAGGATCACGACCGCCTCTTTCGCTGTATCCAACTGCTTCGAGGTTCGGAATTCGAGAACTTCTTGGCTCCCGTCTTGAGCCGCAACGGAAGACCGTTCACGTGGTACGACGGATCGCTCTGGGTTGCCTTCTATGGAGAGGCCAGGAAAGCCGATTCACTCCCCCCTCGTCTATCGAGTGTTCAGCGGACCTGCCTGGCCCAGGAGGTCGCCCGATTTCACCGTGAATGCGATGTGATTGCTCCGTCGATTCCCGCGACATCGAACAGCATCAAGTCTGATGCAATTCATCTCCTGGATCTGTTGAGTTCCCCTTTTGCTCCACGCAATTTCGAACTGCCTCCCGAAGATGTTGGGGTGCTGTGGAAACACACTCACGACTTCCTTCTCGAATTGGAGCGAATTCGGTACGACTCGTGGCATCGAATTCCGGTTCTCGTCGACTGGAACCTCGGTAACTTCTCCGTCGAGTTCTCGGATTCCGATCAGGAGAGGTTTCGACTCTTTTCTCGGTGGGACTACGACTGGTTCCGGCTTGAATCGCGTGTTCTCGACTTCTACTTCTTGTCTCGGGTCGCGTCGAAGACCGGGGATCGGTCTCAGTGGACGTATTCGTCTCACACTCTCCACGAGCCGCAGTTCCTCGACTTTCTTTCCGCCTATCACGAAGTCTTCCCGCTGACTGAAGAAGAAGTCAGATTCATTCCCGAGGCGTTTCGATTCTTCGTCCTCAACTACGTCGTTCGTGAAGGCTCTCGACCTCTACAAGACCTTGACGAATGGCCCAGATGGGCGTCCTCTGGTGAGTGTCGAGGCTCCTCAGGTGAA
>JBJTGN010000110.1:0-11843 GCA_046093905.1 Actinomycetota bacterium | reverse complement strand
TAGTTACCACACCGGGAGGGAATTCGATGAGCCAGTTCAACACCGACGATCAGTGGCGGTCGTTCCAGACGTTCGTTGCCGCATACCTCGTGGGCATGCTGCATCCGCGGGACGTCTTCACCATCTCGCGCCGCAACAGTGTTGCCCCGCCCCTGGTGGAGCTGCGCTGCGACCCCACCGGCGCCCTGCGATTCAGCATCGGTGACCACGCATGGAGCGATGCGGACGGCGCATCCATCGAGATCCGCCGCGAGGACGCAAACCAGGTCGCCGCACAGGTAGTGGACCTGCTCCGGGGCCTCGACGGGGTGAAGGACCCGGCCGACTTACGGGTCAGCGGCAGCGGCCCCGCGAGTTCGGTGGCGGTACTGGCCAAGGGAGGCTTCCTCAGTGGCGGTCAGCCGGACCAGGTGCACCCCGCCCGAAAGGCCGCGCAGGCCGCAAGAATGGCCGCGGCCATCGACGTCGAGGGCGACCCCATCGAGGCCGCAGCCCGAGATGTCGGGGACCGCGCCTACGCCACGATCAAGAACGGAACCATCGCGGCCCAGGCCGCAGCCGGAGAATTGGCGAGGCTCCGAAGCTGGGTCGATCCCTTCAGCCCGACACCGCAGACCGGCTACCTGGTCGGCATGCCCCCGGAGGGTACCGACGCCTAATCGGGACGGGCCGCAAAGACGTTGGCATGTCCCGTGCGTTCGGTGCCCGCCGAACCGTGCGGTAGTCGAATTGTGCAGGGACGAGCACAGCAGAGGACACGAGATCTCGATGGGGGCGAATTGCACCCGCAGCCGAGCAACCCAGGGAACTGAAATCAAAAGGGCCGAAGTCTCGTAAAGGCCGTCTCTCGTCCACACTCCGTGTCTCTGGGGCTTGCCTGTCTACGAATTCAAGGGCATCTTCCCAACCCTTGGTGAGCAAATCTAGTGGGTGTGTGTCAGCCAAGCCGATCTGTTCTCCCGCAGGAACTGGAGGTCTTCCTGCCATTCAGCGATAGCCACGGACATATCCCTCCCGGTGGTTCTTTCCGCTTTGGTTATCGACCACTCCAAGGCCCGACACATCCTTTCCCAGCGGTGTTGGCTGCATCGTTGGCCCCAGTCCTGGATGTACTCCGCTGTCCAGGTGGAGGTTGGGATGAGTTGAATCCTGAAGCACCGGAACAGGATGTCCCATCTCTGGTGGCGGGGTAAGCCTCTGACCTTCCCGACGCGGTATCCCAGTTCGCCCAGTGGGCCCACTTCAGGCCAGTCGCCGTCTGCCGCGAATGCGACGGTCATGGTTTCGACCGGCTCTAAAGTTTCTAAGTCGAGGATTTCTTCTTTCTCCTCAGGGGCGGGAGCAGGGCCCCACAGGTCTTCAGGGTCGGGAGGTTCGTAGCCCGAAAGGTATTCAAGAGCAGGGTGGCCTGTGAAGAAATCCCAGGCCGCCGATTCATCTTCGTAAATCTCGTAGATGTCCCGCCCAATCGTCATCGAGGCGATAACCATCTCCTGGGAGTAGAAGCGCGGCTGGGCGTTTGCGTTCTCCAGCAGCGCGTCCAAGTCCTGCTCGTCCCAATCTGTCCTCCCAAGAACGACTACGGTCGGAGGATCGTCGCCCGTGACAAGCCGGACCTCGATGCCGCAGGACTCCAGGAATTGATCGAATGCTTCTTCAACGTAAGGGCCGCTTCCTTGTGTCCCTACGACTGGCCCCAGAATCCCCCGGCAGATCGTCTTGTTGAGTTCGAGGTATGGATAGATCGCTTCCCAAGGAAAATCGCTCACTTCCATTCCCTCCGTGCCGGACTTTCAACCGCCGCGGGTTTCATGCACACTCGGTAACTGGTGGGCCTCCGTCTTCGCGGTTGCAGTCACAGCGTAGTGGGCCGCCTCGTATTCGTTCAGCGGGTGCTCCGCCTGTTGCCGAGTCCCTTATCCTTGCCCTCGCGCCATGCGATCACATCGAAGATGCGAAGGGCTGATATGTGTTCACCCAGTCCGGTCTGCTTCCTCAGCCGCAACAGCCGCTCATGCAGGCCGTCGGTTTGTAGTGCTCCATACAGGGGCTTCCACAGTGCGCGGCTTCCTGTTACTGCTGCCACCACATCGTCATAGACGGGACGGAGTCTGGGCCTCTTGCGGGCAAACAGCTTGCTAGCGGTGACCGGTCCAACATCCGGTAGAGCCTGTAGCTCACTCATTAGTGTCCATCCGACCCGGTCGTCCCTGAGCACACTGTCGTCGTCTACGAGATCCCGGTCCTCACCGAAAATGCCCGACCGGGGTTTCTTGCACAATGTGGTGATGGGCTTTCAACTTCCCGACGCGCTACAAACCCCCGACGACTCGGCCGCGTTGAAGCTGCTCAGTCGATACTTCCATTCTCCAATTGGCAGCAGCGAATTTCACACGGGTTCGCAGTTCGACGGCTGGGATAGCACCGAAACGCGGCAGGCGGACGCGAACCGCTTCACGGCCGACGACACTGTCGCGGTCACTTTTCTGTCGGTTCAGGTGCTTCCATTGGCAGCGATGCAGCTCCTCGGCGACAGAGCGGAAAGATTCGCCGAGCTACTAACCGAAATGCTAGTCAGTGAAGGCGGCTTCGTAGGCTTTCGCCGCTGAGGGCGGCAATTCGCCGGTGACGCGTAGGAGCAGGTTGCCGTTGCGGGTCGTCCACTCGCTGCCGAGCGCCGGTGCGGCATTGCGGATGCCCTGGATGTAGTCCAACCGACGTTGCGCGGCTGCAGCGTCAGGCCACTGCTCGACGGTGGCCCCGCAATCCATGCCGGGACGAGCAACCTCGCATAAGCCTTTGGACCGCGAGTCGACCAGCACGACAGCGGCGCTGTACCCGTTGGGTCTGCCGATCAGATTGTTGTCGTCGTTGAGTTCGGTCAGCGCAACCAGTTGGGTGATCTCGGGGACGGCCTTCTTGATCGCTTCGGCTGCCGCTTGCGCATCGGTGAATGCGGTGGCGCCGACCTGCTGCGGCGGAAGCGGGGCGGCGGGAGCGCTGGCCGCCTGAGCTGTAGACCTGCTGGCCTGCTCGTCATGACCCAACAGGCGCGGACCGATCCATGCGCCGCCGGCGACGAGTGCGGCGGCAACCGCTGCCGCAGCAATCCATGGGGTTCGCGACCGGCCGGCAGCTTTCACCGCCGCGTCCGTCGGCGGAGGAACTCGCGTTTCACCGAAGGCGCTGCGATGAGCGACAACGGCGGCCTGCGTTGGCGCAGCAGCGACCTCGGAAGCGGTCGGGAGGGCGGCTTGGGTAGGGGCAGCGGGGTGCCCGGGTGCTTGCACCAGTCGGCGCGCCAGGTCCATCGCGAAGTCCGTGCAGCTCGGATAGCGCAGACCCGGGTCCTTCGCCAACGCCGTATCGAACACCTCGTCGGCCGCCGCCAGCTCTGGCCGCACGGATCCCAGTTTCGGCGGCGTCGAGGAGAGGTGCTGACTGATGATCGCTACCGGGTTGGAGTTCTCAAACGGAACCGAACCGGTGAGTAGGTGGAAGGCCGAAACCGCGAGTGCGTACTGGTCGGCCCGGCCAGTGAGCGGTTCGCCCATCAACTGCTCGGGCGCGGCATAGGAAACGGTGCCCAAGGTGAGGTTCGTGTGCGTCAAACCCGCCGGATCATCAATTTCGCGCGCAATTCCGAAGTCGGCCAGCGCAATCCGCGCGGGTCGACTGGCACCCTCCTCGGCGACAAGAATGTTGGCCGGCTTGACATCCCGATGCAACATCCCCGCCTGGTGGGCATAGTCCAGGGCCTGGGCGATGGCGGTGATGATCGCCGTCGCCTTGTCCGGCGGCATTCCCTGCGGATACATATCGTGAATCAACTGCAGGGCGTCGGTTCCATCGACGTACTCTGCGGCGATCCATAACTGCCCGTCGGACTCGCCACGGTCGTAGACCGTGACGATGTTGGGGTGCGACAGAGCGGCCGCAAGATCGGCCTCTCGAACGAACCGCTGCCGGAAATCGCCGTCCCCGGAGATATCGGCCCGCAGCACTTTCAGCGCATCTCGGCGGGGCAGCCGAGGGTGCTGCGCAAGGTACACCTCGCCCATCCCGCCTGAACCGAGAATCCGCACGATCGTGTAGCCGGCAAACTCGGCTCCAACCCCCAAAGACATGGGGCGAATGCTAGAGGGGCCGAACGCCGTGGCTGCAGCATGGGTGCTGGGGGCAAAGCCGGGATGCCCGGCATCACCGTTGTTTAGGCCCTCGGCCGCTACAGCGTCAGCGGCGCGAATGTCAACGTCAGATCCCACATCGGCACGCCCCACCGGTAGATCGCGTCCATCATCAGCCACGGCCCCTGCTCGAGGGTCTGCTGTCCGGCGGGCAGCCTCAACGTCGCCCGGAGCCCCTCGATCATCACACCATCAGACGACCACAGCCAACCCGAACCCTCCGGTGGCGGTGCGGTCTGGAAGCTGTTGATGCGCACGCCCTGGTGCTCTGTTTCCGCGAACATGCAGTACGGGCCTGGTTGCTGATCCCAGCCGCCGATCTCGACGATCAGGACCTCACCGGCGGCCTGGGCGTGGGTCATGGCCTGGGTGAGCAGTTGGATGAAGTCGTCGACAACGGACTCCGATGGGGCCCGTGGCGGTTCGAGGTTGACCAGGTAGCCGGGAATGCTCAGGCTGCCATCGGCGCCCTGCTCGGAGGGGAACCGCTGTCTGAGCATCAGTGTGTGGCGATCTTCGACCAGCATCCCGGCTTCTTGGAAGGTTCCTTCCTTGCGTGAGCATCGGGCCAGGACCCCTGTTCCTTGGTTGGCCAGGAGGAACTCGGCGCTGGCCACCGACCACAGCTGCGTCGATCCCGTTTCGGTCCACGTTCGCATCAGCCCGCCAACGCACGGGCTGAGCATCACCGTCGCCGCGACATCGCCGATATCGACGGGGACCCGAGCGTTGTTGTCATCGCCCATCGTGAACACCCTCTGTTGTCATCCGGCCGCGGCCAAGGTTGTGCGGCTAATCCGTCTGGAAGGGGCTCTTCACCCAGCCGGCGACAACCGCAAGGCGGCTGGGCCGGTGCACGGCAAGGAAGCCGAAGGGCCGGTCGAAGTTCACGCTGACGTAGGTGACGTCGTAGGGCAGCTCGGATAGTGCGCCGGTCACCGCGCCGAAGGCGGTGACGGCTGCAGCTTCGAAGCCTTCGGCGAAGAAGCGGGCCAGCACGTCTTGGGCGCCGCCGGAGATGGCCAGCGGGATGGGGCTCAGCCTGGGCAGGTGCGATGCCGAGGTGCTCAAGAGTCGAAGTCCGAACAGGTCGCGGTTGGCGAGCAGGTTGTGCTTGGTCGTGATCTCGAAGGAGGGTAGCGATAGTTCCAGCATGTTTTTGGGGCGAGCTGATTTCAGCTGCTCCACGGTCAGTCCTGGCCCACCGCGGTCTCCGGTGTCAGCGGCCAGGCGGACCTGGGCCTGGCCGGAGAGTTCACGCAGGCCGGCACCGAGGATCTCGGCGGGCGACTGGTCAGTGCCTAGCAGCAGGTGAACGTCGACATCTCCGTCGCCTTCCACGACGACGCGAGTGACGACATCATCGAGGACCGCCGCGATGGACAGGTTCGAGGTGGTGCGACTCAGCGACTGTTGATCGGCAGGGCCTGGATCGTCCGGCCACGTCTCGGCCCGGACGCGGGGATAGCCCTCGAACGGGGTGCGCCAGCGCACCCGTGCGGTGAGCGCGGAGGCCAGCACGAGCAGGGTTTCTTGGGTGATCTCGAGTGGAAACTTGTCGATGAGCCCACCGGTCTGCTCGTCTGCCCACCGGTCCAGCGCCGCCTGATCGGTGAGAGCTCCCACCACCTCCCCGGGTAGCGGGGCGGCCCAATCGTGATCCAGGGGAACGCCTTCGCGAGTCCAGACACCCAGCGCCGCGGTCGTCGACTTGCCGCCGCGGAGGATGTCGATGATCTCCAGGGCTTCCCGCTGCGCATTCTCGGTAGGCCGGTGGAGGGCCGCCGCCAGCTCGGCGCAAGCCGGGTCGTCGGCCCCCGCGGCCAGTAGCGCCAGCAGCGGCCACAAGCCGGCTCCAGAGAGGACAAAGTCCTCATCACCCATGTGACTGCACCACCGTGCGGTCAGGGTGTTCGCCGCCTGTACCGCCGGACTCCGTGCCTTCTTGGACTTCACGCCTGAATCATGCCTGGCGCCGAGGGACAGAAGGCGGCGATACCGATGGTGACGGCATGACCGGCCGCGGGGTCAATGCTGAGATGCAGACCGAGTTCGGTGATTCGGCCGTCCAATGGCTGTTGCCGATCACATTGGCCGAGAAGATGGAACAGGCCGTCGATGGTCGGCTTCCACAGGTTCCACCACTTGCGACCCGGGCCCACATGGAAGGCCAGCTCGAGGCGCACGGGCAAGTCGGGGGGAAGCGGCTCCAGCCCGGCCGCCGCTGCGTGGATCTGTTCTTTGTACGGGCCTACGGGGTCGTAGGGCACGGTCGGCTTCGCAACCGCTATGTCGTGGGGGGATGCAGCCTCGCGGGCTGTCTCAAGGCGCACCATGGAACCGTCGGCGTGGGCCTTGGTGCACCACACGGAGACCAGGTTCGGGTCGCTGACACGCTTGGTCAAAGGGAGTGCGTAGTTGTCGAGGTCGTAGGCGCCGAGCAACGCCACCGTGGGCGGCAGCCCGACATCGAGCCGTAGCGCCCAAGGCCCCTCGAGACGCGCCGGCCCGATCAGATCCTCGGTGTCATCGAGGTATTCGGCTACCCGAGTCAGGCCGGGATGTCCGGTGACCTCCCACTGATCTACCTGGGGCTGCTTCCTCAGCTGCAGGGCTGTTCCCTCAGGGCGCGCATACCAGCGCAACATCCCCTCACCCCCCAATGAATATCTGCCCGCCCGACGCGGCCGCTATAAATGTATCGCCGGACGCTGCCGCGGGGCGGATCCTAGAGGCGCCAAAGGATGCCGATTGACAGCCCTTCAGAATCTGCCGACGTGGTCACGGCGCGCGCCGCCGCCTTCCATGAACTAAAGCCCCTCATCGACAAGCATCGGCTCGACGCGGAGGGCGAGTAGGAACCTCACTCCCGCGGCAGGGCCGCACAACAAGGTTCTGGCGGTTGTGTCGGGCGGCGCCGGCCGACGTGGGTACCGGCGCCCGGCTGACCTGTCAGAATTCCTGCGGTGGGCATGACAGAGATCGCTGGTTACCGCGTCCTGCGCCAGCTTGGCGCAGGCGGGATGGGGCAGGTGTTCCTGGTACAGCACCCGCGTCTGCCTCGGCAGGATGCACTCAAACTGCTCGATTCTGGGGTTTCACGAAACGACGACTTCAAGGCGCGGTTCCAGCGGGAGGCCGACCTGCTGGCTCAGCTGAGTCATCCGAACATTGTCACGTTGCATGACCGCGGTGAGTTCGAGGGCCGGCTGTGGATCACGATGGAGTACATCAAGGGCACGGACGCTTCGGAGTTGCTCAAGGCCGCCGGCTCCGTCGATGCTGACCTTGCGCTCTCACTGGTGGCCGCGGCTGGTGCGGCATTGGACTACGCCTGGCGCAAGCAGCGCGTCACCCATCGCGATGTGAAGCCCGCGAACATCCTGGTCGGCATCGACGAACCCTCCGGTGCCTCGCAGATCGAGTCGGTGAAGCTCGCGGACTTCGGGATCGCCAAGGCGGCCGGTGAGTCCACTTCGCTGACCAGCACGGGGATGACCATAGGGACGATGCAGTACATCTCGCCGGAAGCGATTGAGGGTGAGGTAGTCGACAACCGCTCGGACATCTATTCATTGGGCTGCACCGCGTTTCATCTGCTCGCCGGGCAGCCGCCGTTCACGGGGACCTCGATCGCCTCGACGATGTCGGCGCATCTGACCAAGCCGGTCCCATCCATCAGCACCGCTAACAAGCATCTGCCGGCCAAGACGGACGCAGTTTTCGAGCGGGTGCTGGCGAAGAATCCCGATGACCGGTATCAGTCCTGCGCGGAGTTCGTCACCGCGCTACAGGAGGCTGTTGGAGGTGGCGAGGTGCGGTATCCGCCTTCTGCGCCGACTCTCGCGGCGGCGACGTCACCGAAGTCAGGCGCGGTGGACCCGGATGCGCCGACGCAACTGCGCAAGGGCGAGGCGACGCCCGCTCCACCTGCGCGGAAGTCCCACGCTGTTCCGGTCCTCGCGTCGGCCGTGGGAGTGCTCGCCGTCGCCGCGGCGGTGCTTGGCGTGTATTCGACTCGTGGTGGTGGCGGAGGCGCTGCGACCATGGGCACCCCGACATCCCTGTCCTCGATGACTGCGCCGAGTCCCGCACCGGAGCCCCCGCCTCTGGCTGTCACCTCAACATCAACCCCAGCTGCGACTACTACGGCACCAGGGCCTTCCGCTACGACAGCCGTGGTGGCTCCACCACCAGTGACGATGACCCCGACACCCAAGGCGAATCCCGAGAATTGGCGTAGCTGGGAATGCAACTCGATGACCCGCGAGGTGTGCGGCAACTGGACGCCAGCGATGGTCGAGTTCGCCTGTCGGGCCGTTGCGGGTGGAGCTGACTACACCGCAGAACTCAAGAACATGCTCATGAATCGCTACGGCCTAAGCGATACCGATGCCTTCTTCCTCGGCAAGAATGCCTGGTACAGCGTCAGCAGCAACGGCTACATCAATACGGGAAGCATGGCCGATGGCCCACATCCGTTGTGCAACGGCGTCATTCCCTAATCTCCGACGCGTTAGCGAACAGCCGTCCGGCAGGTCTTTGGGTGTTTCGTTGCTCAGCGCCGCTTAGCCGCCTCGCCACGCCGATGGGCCGCTGGTCCAGCGGCCACCACTGTGGCCGCAATCACGCCGACCGCCCCTGCGACTGTTTTCCAACTGGGCCTGTCGAGGTGCCTTAGGTGTGCAGCTGCTGCCTCGGTCATGCCCATCGCTTACGGGGCCGGGTTAATCTCGACAAACTGACAACGACGGGGGCGGCATCGGGGAGGGCGCGTGACGATCCTGCAGATAACTGGCCGTCGCAGGCGATGGTGAAGGAATACCACCGGGAGTGTCCGGCTTGCCACCGCAAAATTCGCGTGGATCCCTCGACGAGGAGATTCGTGGCCCACAGTCCGAATAAGAGGGGTAAGCGTAAGGACTGTCCCGGCGCTGCGAATCCCCCCGCCGCGATCGAAGGCCGTCGGGCCCGCAACAGCCCCCGCATGACTTCAGTTCGCAGCACGGCCGTAGCTGGCCAGCACGCGCAGGTCGGCGGTCCTACACATAGGAGCCCGGCCTCGGACGGGCTTGTCTCACTGCCGGCCGCCCTAGTTGCCGAAGAACGCCTTCGAATTGAGCACCGACTCAAGGCGTTGGAGGTCGCCGATCCCGTTCTTCGTGAGCGGGCCCTTGCTGAACTGAGACATCGTCTCGCCGCGTGGTGGGCCGTACCTTCGCCGCCGAGCCTCGGGCAATCGGATCTGGCGAAAGTGGCCTGGGGGTCAACGACTCTTCCGATCGTGGTCGAACGAGACTCGGTCGAGGAGCTGATCTTGAGCGCGATCGCCTCAACAGAACCAACTGTCATCGGTATCGCTGATGACGGTGCGGTATATCACGTTGATGCCCAGAACAATTACCGTATTTTTAGCGGAGAGTTGTCGCCGCTGCTTGAGCGGGTTGTGCTTCTGTTCATGCTTGTCTCGGGCGGGAAGACTCGGGAATTCTTCTACGAAGACGGCGTCTTCTTCGCTGACTACGCCGGAATCGGCGAGTTCCGGCCGTTCGCAGTGATCGGGTCCGAAAGGGTCTCGACGATCGCTGATCGCTGTCTGGATGCCCTCGGCGATCCGATGTTCCGGCTCGATCCCGTCAATGGATTGGTCGTGAACTATAGGAGTGGCGAGTGGCCTGACAAGGGCGTGCTCAGCGAGGTGGGCTACCACGTCGGAATCAGTGGCCTGGAAACGGAGGCCCGCCGCCAGATACTCCGGAAGGTAGTCAATCTTGTTCTCATTGGGATCGCGCCCAGCTCAGGAGGCGAGATACGCGAATGGGGCGACCCCCGCAGCGAACAGCGCATCGTGAAGATTGCGAATTGTCTAGCTGGATTCACTTCCCAGGCGAGAAGGCGGCGGCGAGCGGACATGAGTCGAGCAATTGCCGACTGGGAGAGCGATCTTCACTGGCTGCGGCAGACTTACGGTCGGTGAGGTTCCGCCGAAGGGCAGCAACTCATCGACCGCTACACCGGGGTAGGCGAGCACCGTCAACATTCCCGCCGACTACGCGCGAAAAACATTGGGGCTCGTTGGTGCCGGTGCATGTTGAAGCTGTCACGGGGGATGGGCGCTGTACTCGCAGGGCCTGATCAGTGCGCTGGCCAGGGATTTTGCAACTTAGATTGACAAGCTCTTGAGACACGCCCGATTTCTGTCAAAGTAGCCCGGCGTTTCCCGCCAATCTTCCCTGCATCTCGACAGGAATTGTCGAGATGCAACGAAGATTGACAAACAATACTTCGTTGTTAAACAACGTAGGGCTGCTCAGATAGGCGTTTAGTCCCGTTTGTGCTGCTAGCGGCGGGTTTTCGTGATGGAAGCTTTGTCAAAGTAGCTGTCAAAGTAGGGCACCAGGCGATTTGCAAACGGTGTGACGAATTAAGGATCCCCTGAACTGCTACGACGGTGAATTCAGCTCGGACGCCGGGGCTATCGGAGGCCTTGGCAGTCGGCTGATCTGCTGCGTGCATCCTTCACGATTTCGGGTGAGTGAAGTTTCGTCACAGCGTTTTTCGGTCCAGCGCCCGGCAATTGCTCGTGGAATGCCAGGTGCTCAGACGGCTGCAGTGACTTCGGCAGCCGACATCAATTCCTGGGATCGCGGGTCCTCATCGAAGCAATACTGCAGAACCTCTTCCCACTCACCGTCGGGCAACTTAGCGCGGAAATCGCCCCAGGTGGTCGACTCGCGCAGCGCTGCGAGGATCTGCGCCACCCGTTCGGCGCTGTCGCGCTCGGCGAACAGCGCGCACTGGTAGCCGTCGCCCCCGATGCGATAGACGATGTCCATGTCTTCGCTTCCCCCCAACTTGGAATGTCCCCGATTCCCAACGTAGCGGTGCACCACGACAAGATCGGCCGATGCCGGGTCTGCTCCTGGGCCGACAGGGAATTTGAGGGCGTCGGCGCAGTACCACCCCTGAGGACTTCGAGCGCGGACGCAGCTTCGGCGCTGCCCGAAGCGGCCGCCATCTCCCACCAACCTAGCGCGGCTAACAGGCCGGGCGTCCTGCTTCACAGAGCTCGCGAACTACATGCCGTTGCTGCGCGCGTCGCTCCGCTGACCGGCGCACCCAGCCGCGGTCCAGCCGCCCGCACAACGTACGTGAATTCACGTTGTCGTCTCGAAGCTGCTGGAGCGTCTTGTCCAGGAACGCAGTATGCTTCTGCCACTCATCGTCGTTGTATCCCGAAGTAGTACCCATTTGATCCCCCGCGCCAGTCGGGCGACTGTTGCCGCCGGGTTCCGACTAAGGACATGCTGGCGCCAGCCGACCGATTTTGTCAGCGGCTTGGCTGAAGAATCGCGACGGCAAGTCCTGCGTTTTGCAAGACTCGGTTGTCGAAGTACGGTCGTCACGAGGGGAACACACATGCGCGGGTACGACATCATCGGCGATGTTCACGGCTGCGCGTCCATGCTGGTGGAGCGGCTCACCGATCTCGGCTACGCCAGACGCCAAGGAGTGGGCGCTTATCTCCACCCCGATTACCACGCCGTCTTCGTCGGTGACCTAATCGACCGAGGTCCCCAGCAACGGGAGACGCTCGAACTGGTCAAGGCGATGGTCGACGCCGGCACTGCCTCGATCGTCATGGGTAACCATGAA
>JBJTGN010000109.1:0-1951 GCA_046093905.1 Actinomycetota bacterium | reverse complement strand
ATCCATAGCCACGGCATAGTTCTGCAGTCGATCGGGAAAATCGGAAACGGTCTGCTGCGTCACAGCAACGATCCGAAAGTCTGGGAGAAGCATCTTCGGAGGCTCCGAGATATCGACTGGCACCGCTCGAACGCAGCCATCTGGGAAGGCCGCGCAACTGTCGGCGGCCGCGTCAGCAAGGGCGCAGCCAATGTGCTCCTCACCTCCGGCTACATCAGAAACGTGATGGGTCTCCCCCTGCCCCCCGACGAGCAAAATGCCGAAGACGGATTCAACAGGAGCGAACAGTGAAGCGCGAACTCCCCATAACCCCTCGAAATCGTTCGGCCTTTGACGATCTCGGGTATAGCGCAACAGTCGACTCGCTAGTCGAACAAACACAGCAGCTCTATCTCGCCGATTCGGTACCTTGGGTAGTCGGTTACTCCGGCGGCAAGGACTCGACAGCGGTACTTCAGCTGGTCTGGATGGCGCTCGCTCGGCTACCCAAAGAGCACCGCAAAAAATCGGTTCACGTCATCAGCACCGACACTCTCGTGGAAAACCCAGTCGTCGCGGCCTGGGTTACCCATTCACTTGACGTGCTCGGCGACGAGGCCGATAAGCAGGATCTGCCCATCAGTCCTCATCGCCTCACGCCAGCCGTGACTGATACCTTTTGGGTCAATCTGATCGGCCGAGGCTACCCTGCACCAAGGCCAAAGTTCCGGTGGTGTACCGAACGGCTCAAGATCAAGCCGTCGAACTCTTTCATTCGTGGCATGGTCCGCTCGCACGGCGAAGCAATTCTGGTCCTTGGCACCCGAAAGGCCGAGAGCAGCGGACGATCACACCGCATGACAACCCTCGAGGCGAAACGATCCCGCGATCTTCTGAGTCCTAACGAGTCACTCCCGAACTGCTTGGTGTACTCGCCGATCGAGAACTGGTCCAACGACGACGTCTGGACCTTCCTCATGCAGAGCGCGAACCCGTGGGGCTACTCCAACAAAGAGCTGCTCGGCATGTACCAGGGCGCCTCAGCCGACGGCGAATGTCCCCTGGTCGTTGATTCCAGTACACCAAGCTGTGGTGACAGCCGATTCGGCTGCTGGACTTGCACTCTCGTCGAAAAGGACAAGTCCATGTCAGCGATGATTCAGAACGACGAAGAGAAGGAGTGGATGCTTCCACTCCTTGAACTGCGAGATCAACTCGACGTGGCAGACGACCGGCACCTGAGGGACTTCCGCAGGATGAACGGTTCGGTGCAGATATTTCACGGTAAGCCGATCCCTGGGCCCTACACCCAGGAGTCACGCGAAAAATGGCTGCAGCAACTACTAGAGGCCCAGACTTGGATCCGGGCTAACGGCCCGAAGAATGTTGGCTCACTTGAGTTGATTACTCTGGCGGAGCTGGAGGAGATCCGCCGAATATGGGTCGTGGATAAGCACGAGATTGAAGACAACCTGCCCAAGATCTACAGCGCCGCAACCGGAGAGACCTACCCGGGAAGACCGCTCGACGAACACCGACCCCTCGGCGCTGACGCTGTGGACGTTCTTCACGAGGTCGTCGGAGATGACCGGCTTCACTTCGAGCTCGTCCGCGAGCTCCTGGATATCGAGCAACGCCACCGCTCACGGGCCCGACGGGCCGGCTTGTTCGACTCGCTGGAGAAGGCGCTCCGTCGCGGGTTTTACACCGATGAGGAAGACGCTACCGAGAGGGCGCTGGAACGCAAGGCAGCGCTCGAACGTAAAGCAGAGCCAGATACGGAAGTCGATCCGCTCGACATTGCTGACGGTTTCGTTCGGAAGACGGAAGCTGAGGTTTCCCAGTGATACTCGATCAACTCGTCTTGCACAACGTAGGAACCTTCGCAGGCCGCCACACCCTCGAACTGACGCCCCGAGTTCCAGCAAACCTATTGTTCTGATTGGTGGTTTGAACGGCGCCGGAAAGACCA
>JBJTGN010000108.1:0-9051 GCA_046093905.1 Actinomycetota bacterium | reverse complement strand
ATCGAGACATGAGCAGTGCCGATCGCACGATTCAATTCCGTTTGGTCGTTGCGAAGAAGAACGAGATCGTCGAAGGTCCAGATGATGCCGACACAGTTGCAACGATCGCCTTGGCCGATGCCGAACTCGACCCTTCGGTTGCCTTCATGCGCGGAAAGTTGAAGATCACCGGTCCAACTGGCCCACTCTTCGATGCTCTGTCCTCGGGTGACGCGCAACGCATCATCGATGGACTCGTGGCACGCGCAGCGTCGACCTGATCAGGATCTCACGAACTCGAGATCTCACGATCTCGCGCTCTCATCATCTCGCGCTCTCCCGCTCTCATGGCATCACGCAGAGCGCGATAGCCGATCATGATTGCCCCGGAGTCGGCGATCAACTGGGGCAGCGTGACATCACGAGTCACGAGGTCGAGATCGTCGATCCACTCGTCTGCCCACTGTGACAGAGCCCGAACCTCAGGAGTGTCGATGCTCGGCTGGATGTGGATCTCGGTGACACCGGGCTGAAGTGATCGAAATGCCGCGTAGACCCGTTCTCGACTTCCCGGTCGCCAGTCATGGTCGAAGTGATCGGGAAAGAGGACTCCTTCGTCCTCGGCGAGTTTGCGGAAGGGGAAACCCGCTCGCTCCGCGGTGATGGTGGACGGCAGGCGGATCGGAAGTCGGAATTCGGATGCGAGTTCGAGGTAGATGTCGAAGAACTCGGGTCGGAGCGTGATCACGCTCAGATGTGGAGCCAAGTGGGAGACATCGAAACCCCACAGCAGCGCGCGTTCGATTTGGGCCCGGCACTCGCGCAGAACTTCACTCGGATCCGCGTGCTCCCACAGATCGTCGACGTCACGCGGGAAGCCCCCCTCACCGGACAGCAACGATGGCGCATGTGTGATCGGTCCCCAGCGGTAGAGGGGGTGCTCGGCATTGAGCGTGATGTGAACCCCGATGTCCTCGCCGGCGTACAGGTCAGCTGCGTGCCGTGCCCATGGAGCGGGAACCATGACCGAGGCACATGTCGCAACGCCCGTTCGCAAGGCTGCATAGACGCCCATGTTCGCCGCATGGCACGATCCGAGGTCGTCACACGACAGGATCACGAGCCGATCTTCGGGCGAATAGCCCAGTCGTTCGGCAAGGGAGCTCCCAGTCACGGGATCACGCTACAGGCTTTCCACAACCCGATCTTTTCCGATTCGGCCAAGCCCGCGAGTCGGCGAAATTCGCGGGCGTACGTCGTATTCGGCGCGATTTCGAGGGGACGGGCGAAACCCTGTCGTATGAGGTCGCTGTTCACGAAGAGGGTGTCGTCGAAACGGAACACGTACAGCAGGAGTCGACCGTAATCATCGCGAGGCTCGATATCTCGCTCGACGACGATCTCGGTGCCGGGAGGCAGCAGCTGCGCCAGTCGCGCTGTTGCTTCCGGGCCGAAGCATTCGACCGGCGATCCGGGTTTCTTCGTCTCGGGAGTGTCGATACCGATCAAGCGGACACGCTCGACCCTCCCGTCGATGCGGACATCCAGCGTGTCGCCATCGACGATGTCGACGACCCGACCCGATGCACCAGGGGAGAGCGGTTCGTCACTGCCGGCACACGAACTCAGCACGAGCATCGTGCACGCAACGGTAAACGTCGCGCGAAAGAACTTCGAGACGATCGGCATCACTCGATTGTGGAATCGATCACCGCTGGTGCGGTGAAGGCGTCACATGCGTTCGATGAGGGTTCCTGTACCGAGGCCACCGCCGCAGCACATCGAGATGATGCCGTACCGACCACCCGTGCGCTCGAGTTCGTACAGGGCCTTCGTCGTCAAGATGACGCCCGTGCCACCGAGGGGGTGACCAAGGGCGATGGCGCCACCATTGGGGTTCGTCTTGTCGAGATCAGCGCCGACTTCCTTGGCCCATGCGAGAACGACCGAGGCGAACGCCTCATTGATTTCGAACGTGTCGATCTGATCGATCGTCAGGTTGTTGCGCTCGAGTAGGCGCTGGGTTGCATCGATCGGGCCGGTGAGCATGAGAACTGGATCGACGCCGACGAGGCAGTTGTCGACGATGCGCGCGCGGGGCTTGAGGCCGAGTTCGTTCGCCTTCTCGAGAGTCATCATCAGCACTGCGCCTGCTCCGTCGGAGATCTGCGACGAGTTACCTGCGGTGTGCACACCGTTCTCACGCGCGACAGGCTTGAGGGTTGCCAACTTCTCGAGAGTGGTCTCGCGCATACCTTCGTCCTTCGACACGACATGAGTGCTTCCGGTCGGCTCGCCCTGCTCGTCGAGATCAGGTGCAACGACTTCGACGAACTGGCCGTCGAATCGACCCTCGGCCCACGCACGAGCAGCGCGCTCTTGTGAGGCAAGACCGAAGCGATCGGTGTCGTTGCGATCGATTCCCCACTTCTCAGCGATGCGCTCGGCGCCTTCGAACTGCGATGTGAATTCGTAGTGCTCGAAGTAGCTCTTGCTCACGGGGGTCCCGAGACCGAGCTCCTTCTTGGAATTGCTTCCGATCGGGACCCTGCTCATCGACTCGACACCGCATGCGAGTGCGACGTCGACAACTCCCGAAGCGATCAGCGACGCGGCAAGTCCGGTCGCCTGCTGGCTCGAACCACACTGGGTGTCGATCGTCGTACAGGCCGTCGTCAAGGGCAGACCCGCCGAGAGCCACGCGGTTCGCGTGATGTTGAAACTCTGTGCACCGACCTGGCTGACGTTCCCGCCGACCACCTGTTCGACCGCACTCGGGTCGATGCCGGTTCGCTCGATGATCGCCTTCTGCACGACGCCGAGGAGATCAGCTGGGTGGAGGCTCGACAGTCCGCCGTTTCGACGGCCGACTGGTGTCCGCACGGCGTCCACGATGACGACGGTGCGACCGGAGAAAGTGGTGTTCGATTTCTGGGAGTTCGACATGCCCGGCATCTTAGGGTCATGCTGTGCGGGTGACCGATTCGCAGCGCACCCCCAGTCAGGCATCCCCGATTCCGGCAACTCCCGGTCAGGTACCTCGGACGGTGCCCGGCTCCATTTCCCGGCTCAGTCGATTCGAACCGGCATCGGTCGCGCCAGAGTCCGTCGACGCACATCGCTATTTCCATGTCGTCGAATCCCGCGTGTGGGAGGACAGCCGACCCGCTGACCCGGAATTTGCGACACATTTCCTCGGAGTCCTCGACGGTGCTGCATGTTGGGGAGTCGACGTGCCGCACGGTGACGATCCATCCGATGGGGGAGCACTCGATCTGTATTCGTACTTCGGGCGGGCGAGTGAGGACGAGTGGCTCGTCGCCGGGCGTGCCGTCCAGATCGTCGAATGGGGAAGGACGCACCGATTCTGCGGACGCTGTGGCGAGCGGACGGAACAAGCCGACGGTGAGCGAGCAATGCGTTGTCCTCGTTGTCGACTGCTGAGCTTCCCGCGTCTTGCGCCTGCAATGATCACCCTCGTTACCCGGGGCGATCGAGGTCCTGATCAGGAGGCGCTGCTTGCTCGCGGAGTTCAATTCCGGGCACCGATGTACAGCTGTCTCGCGGGATTCGTCGAACCAGGTGAGACGTTGGACGGTGCCGTCATTCGAGAAGTGCGCGAGGAAGTCGGAGTCGCCATCGACGACGTTCGCTATGCGGGCAGCCAGCCGTGGCCGTTCCCGCACAGTCTCATGCTCGGATTTCGTGCGACATGGGTCGATGGGGAGATTCAATGCGACCCGAAGGAGATCGTCGACGCCAATTGGTACCGCAAGGACGATCTGCCACCGATCCCCCCGGGAATTTCGATTGCCCGCAAGTTGATCGATGCATGGCTGCATGAATGATCACCGACACGGTCTGACCAGATCTCGCACGTCGTTCCATGCGTGCGGCAATGGCACCGTCGCCTAGTTTCGTGCCATGGCACTGACACGTGAATCTCTCGGCAAGCTCGGACTTTGGACTTTTCAGTTGGACATGCAGCCGATGAAGCAGGCACAGAAGGTGATCGCTGAGATCGAGTCACTCGGTTTCGGCGCTGTCTGGGTTCCCGAGGCAGTGGGGCGCGAGCCGTTCGCATCGACATCGTTGTTGCTGTCAGCGACGGAGAAGATCGTGCTGGCAACAGGTATTGCGTCGTTGCACGCTCGCTCGGCGATGACGATGCAAGCCGGATGGAAAACTGTCACCGAAGCGTTCCCGGATCGGTTCATGCTCGGTATCGGAGTCAGTCACCAGCCCGCTGTCGAGGGTTTTCACGGAGCGAACTACGGCAAGCCGTATTCCAACATGGTCTCCTACCTCGATGCGATGGATCGCGGCATGTATTTCGGAGCCCAGCCGACCACACCGCCCGCGCGTTGTCTTGCGGCACTCGGGCCGAAGATGCTGAAGCTCGCGGCAGAGCGCACACTCGGAGCTCATCCGTACTTCGTGCCGGTCGAGCACACGCCGATCGCTCGAGCAGCTCTCGGCCCCGATGCTCTCCTCGCTCCCGAACAAGCGGTCGTTTTTTCGACGAATGCCGACGAGGCGCGTGCGGTTGCCCGCGGGTTCATGTCGACCTATCTCGGACTTCCCAACTACACCAACAATCTGAAACGTCTCGGTTGGACCGATGAGGACATCGCTGGGCCGAACGGACCGACCGATGCACTGGTCGACGCGATCGTGGCGTGGGGAACTCTCGACGACATCCAGGCACGAATCAAGGCTCATCTCGACGGCGGCGCGGATCATGTGTGCGTGCAGGTGCTGTCGTCGAACCCGGCTGCCGTGACCATGGACGAGTTCAAGCAATTGGCAAGTTTGATTCCGACTCTGTGATCCAACGGGGATGATCACCCGGCACTGGTCACATGGGACTGATCACTCAGGTGAAAGAGTTCGCGACGACTTCTGGAGATCGACGATCATTCGGATCGCAACGATCAGGAGCAATGTTGCGAACAGAACATTCGAGAGGTCATCGGACATCACGTCCGCGATGAAACCACCGGCAACTGCGGACACGATTCCGGACACCCCGACGATCGCAGCGACCTTCATGTCGATGTTGTTCGCTTTCCAATTTCTCCAGGTCCCCATGATCGAAGTTGGGATGATCACTGCAACGGATGTTCCCTTGGCAACCACCGAGGGTTCGCTGAAGAAGACAACCATGGCTGGAACCATGACGACTCCGCCACCGATGCCGAGCAGTCCGGCCAATACTCCAGTTGCAAAGCCGATCACCACGAGAGCAGCAGCCGAGACAATGTCGAGTGCATCGCGACCGGTCGAAGTCATGGGGATGAACAGCCGCACGGCAGTGATCGCGAGAATCACGACGAACATGTAACCGAGTACAAGACGTGGGAGAACGTGGATCCATCTGGTTCCGAGCAACGCTCCGGCGAGTGCACCGAGTGAGAGCCAGAAGGCGAGCCACCAATCGACGTTCCCGTGAGACCAATAGGTGACGAGACTCGAGATCGATATCGGCAGGACGGCACCGAGCGACGTTCCGTTGGCGATTCGATGGTCCATGCGCAACAAGATGACGAGTGCAGGGACGACGAGGATGCCTCCGCCGACACCGAACATTCCACCGAGCAGACCAGCTCCGAGTCCGACGAGAACCGTGGGAAGAGTTGCCGGCCGTTCTGTCGTAGAAGTCACCTTTTCGTTCTAGTCCACCGGGCTGTCTCTTGGACTCATCACGAATCAAGGGCGCTCTCGGGGGTCACTTTTCGAGTACCTATCAGCGCGAATGAAACCCTCTTCGAAGAGTGTCGATTTTCGACATAGCCTTTCGGGGTGCAGTCGACGGGCAAGAAGGAGCGTTCAGAATCGGCTCCCTTCGTCCCGGGAATCGATGGTCTACGTGCTCTTGCTGTGCTCGTCGTTCTCCTCTTCCATCTCCAGATCGAGTGGGCAGCAGGTGGCTTTCTCGGTGTCTCGTTGTTCTTCACGCTGTCCGGCTACTTGATCACGCAACTGTTGCTGAAGGAACGTGCAGAACGCGGACAGATCGACCTGCGAGCCTTCTGGGCGCGCCGACTTCGCCGCCTGATGCCGGCAGCTGTGCTCGTGATCACTGCGCTCGCAGTGGCTGCTCTCGCATTCGATCGATTCCCGTCTCAGCGGTTGCGCGGTGACCTGATCTCGGCGCTCGGGTATGCAGCGAACTGGCGGTTCATGACGAGTTCGACGTCGTACGCCGAACTGTTCACGTCGGCGCCGTCACCAGTGTTGCACTTCTGGTCTCTTGCGATCGAGGAGCAGTTCTACGTTGCGTTCCCACTCGTGATGGCTGGACTCTTCGCCCTTCGACGTCGAGGTTCGGTGGCAGTCGGGATCATCGTGCTGTGGGGGGCGAGTATCGCCACCGGTCTCATCAGCACGTCGCGAGATGTCGTGTATTACGGAACGCACATCCGTGCCGCTGAGATTCTGACTGGATCGCTCCTGGCTCTCGTGCTGCCTCTCGGAGGGTTCGGCCCGAATGAGAGGTCGAGGCGAGCGCGACTCGTGTCGTCTCCCGTTTCGAACACGATCGTGTTCGGTCTCGCATTGGGAGGTTTCATCGCTCTCGTGACGACTGTCGACACGGGAGATGCGTGGCTGTACTCGGGCGGTCTTGCAGCTGTGTCAGGTCTGTCAGCGCTGTTGATCGTGGGTGTGCAGTGCCGAGGCCCTGTGCGTTGGGTCGCCGAGCGGAGTGTTGCGGTTCGAATAGGTGGACTCAGCTACGGGCTGTATCTCTTCCACTGGCCGGTCTTCCTCATCCTCACCCAGGACTCGGTCGGCATGAATGATTGGTCATTGCACGCCCTCAGGCTTGCTGTCACCTTCGTACTCGCATGGCTGTCGGCGAGATGTGTCGAGCAACCCGTGCGGCGCCGTCGTGTGCTGCGCACACCGTCACGCTCGGCAGTTGCACTCGTCGCTGCAGTGGGAGTTTCGCTGATTGCAGTCCTCTTCGTGCCTCGGACTCCGGCACCGGCTCTTGCAGGTCTGGATGCTCCGGCAGGCTTCGTCAACTTCTCGGGCGGAGATGAACGACCCGAGTTGCGCATCCTTGTGATCGGAAGCGAGCCGTCGGCCATCGGCGTCTTCGAGGGTGCCCTCGAGAAGGAGTATGTGCTCGAACTCGTCGACGCGACTGACGGACAATGCCCTCTCGGATCGACGGCGACATGTCCGGACGCGGCGACACGTGTGGAAGCGCAACTCCGCGACCACCGACCTGACATCGTCGTTGCGACATTTGGCTCTCTCGACCGTGCAACTGTGCGGGCATCAGTCGGATCAGTGCCTGTTGACGATCCGATCTTCTTCGATTCGACGAAGGCCTATGTGAATGCAGTCGCCGAGCTCATCCCGACTACGCCGACTGTCTTGTTCGACATCGGCGATGGCGGTCTCGAAGGGTCCGGCACAGCTGATGCAATGACGGCCTTCATCGAGGATGTGGCATTGCGCTCGACGAACATCTCTGCGCTCGTGAACCCGACATCGGTCGACATTCTCAGCGAGGTGGAAACCATTCGCTCGATGACCGCGGGCGACGATACGCGTGAGCGAGTCATGGTGGTCGGCGATTCGACGTCGTACGGCATCTCGGTGGCCATCGATTCGCTCGAGGGTGACCGGATCAATGTGCTGTGGGCAGGCGGTCAGAACTGCCCACTCGTCGAAGTGTCGGCTGTCAAGTGGTGGGACGGCGCAGAGTTCGATCTCGAACGCTGTCCGACCATCGACGCGGAGTGGCTGTCAGCCCTGCAATCATTCCAACCGTCCGTTGTCATCGTTGCGGTATCGGTGCCGGAACAAGCAGAGCAGAAGTATCCCGGCGATCCGAACTGGTATCTGCCGGGATCAGAGGAATACGGGCGGAGACACGACGAGTTCATCGCCCGTTTCATGTCGGAGATCAGTTCGCGCGATATCGATGTCATGGTCCTCGACAGCCCGCCGATTCATGGTGGCGCACTCGGTGAAGCACAATTTTCCGACCCTGAGCGAATCGCAGCATGGAATGCCGTGATTCAGCGTTGGTTGGGTTCGTGGCCGACAATCGACGTCGTCCCATGGTCCGCTGCTCTTGCTGCCTTCGAGCCGACTCCGGGTGCACTGCGAGGTGATGGTGTGCATCTCCTCCAAGTCGATCTCGACGTGCTGGTGGGCAGGGCTCTCCTGCCGAAGCTGATGGAGAAGTTGTTCGGAGTCGACGCTGGGTCAGCTGTCGAAACCGAGACCGAGCCGATCGAGAGACCGTAACCACAAGTTGCGTTTGCCGGTCTTGTCTTCTCGGTCGAGGCTCCAGCGGGTTGCTTGGATGCCGAGGAATTTGAACGGTTCAGGAGGGAAGGGAACTGGCTTCTTCCTCACGAAATCGGTCTCTGTTGCACGCGACCGTCGTCCATCGAGAAGGTCGAGCATGACCTCGGCGCCGAACCGCGAGGCTGCTGCTCCGAGGCCGGTGTAGCCAACTGCGTACCCGACGCGGCCGTTGAGAGCGGTTCCCCAGAACACGCAGTAGCGCGAGCAGGTGTCGATCGCGCCTCCCCACATGTGTGAGAAACGCACATCGTCGAGTTGCGGGAAAGTGCGGAAGAAGTGTCCGCTCAACTTCGCCCAACTCTCGGGTCGGCTCTCGAGTTCGCTCGAGACCTTGCCGCGGAAGAAGTAGATGGCGTCGTAACCGCCCCAGAGGATGCGGTTGTCCTCGGTCAAGCGGTAGTAGTGGAACTGGTTGGGGATGTCCGACAGTCCTTGGCGATTCTTCCAGCCGATGCGGTCGAGCTGCTCCTGTGTGAGGGGCTCTGTCACCATGCAGTAGTCGTACACCGGCACGATGTAATTGTTGAGTCGCTTGAGCAACGGTTTGAACGCATTGGTCGCAAGAGCAACTTTTCCTGCACGAATCCGCCCGAGAGGAGTGTGGATGAGCACGCCGACGCCGTCGCGTTCGAGCGAGGTGGCTTTGCTGTCTTCGTAGATGCGGACACCGAGAGACTCAGCAGCCGCTTTCAATCCCCACGCGAGACGGGCCGGGTCGACGAGAGCGGCGCGGTCGTGAAC
>JBJTGN010000107.1:0-9073 GCA_046093905.1 Actinomycetota bacterium | reverse complement strand
TTGCTCCACCTTCCACCCCTCGTGGGAGATCGTGGCCTCGGGCGAGTCCTGCACCGGGAGATCGCGCCACATCCGCAGCGACGACACCATGTCGGCCCGCATCCGCGGCGTGAGCTCCAGCCGCGTCGTCGAGCGACCTCTCGCCTTCGCCGAGGCGACATCGGCGCCGTTCGCGCTCAGCACGGGTGCGCACACGTCGTCGTCGGCCAATCGGTCGGCAGCGATCTCGAAGAATCGGTCCACCACCCCGGGCCCCGCGGCACCGAGTGCCACGAACGCTTCACAGGCCGCGGTCACGGCATCGGCCACCAGTCGTGCCGTCGCCGACGGGACTCGTCGCATCTGTCCCGTCGCCGCGACACCGATCAAGCGGTCTCCCGGGGAGAACTCGGCCGCGAGCGTCTCATCGACGACCAGCAGGTGCTCACCGACCAGGACCCTGTCCCCTGCCCTGAGCCCGTCTCCTGCGACCACGACCCCTATTGTGCGTCGTGTGGACACCGACGACACCAACCGCTTCTACTTCCGCCAGTTGCTCGGCGGACGCGACTTCGCCACCAGCGACATGGTCGCCCGTCAGATGGTCAATTTCGCCTATCTGGTGGGTGACCGCTCGGCGGGAGAATGCCTGATGGTGGATCCCGCATACGCGGTCGACGACCTGCTCGCGATCGCCGAGGCCGACGGGATGCGCGTGACCGGTGTGCTCGCGAGCCACTACCACCCCGACCACGTGGGTGGATCGATGATGGGAATGCACATCGAGGGCATTTCCCGACTCCTCGAGACGTGTTCTGTTCCGATCCACGTGAACCGAGCCGAACTGCCGTGGGTGGAGCGAACGACGGGAGTCTCTGCAGACCACCTCATCGGACATGAAGCCGGCGACATCGTGTCCGTCGGAGCGATCGATGTCACCCTCGTTCACACGCCGGGCCACACACCGGGCTCACAATGCTTCCTCGTCGACGGATGCCTCGTCTCGGGAGACACGCTCTTTCTCGACGGCTGCGGACGTACCGACCTTCCTGGAAGTGACCCGACTCAGATGTACGACAGTTTGACGATGCTCACGAAACTCCCCGACGCCACGGTTGTCTACCCCGGCCATCGCTATTCGCAGCCCGCGTGCGAAACCCTCGAGAGTGTTCGAAGCCACAACTTCGTCTTGAAGCCGATGAACAAGGAGCAGTGGCTGACGATTTTCAGCTGATCAGAGCACTGCACCGACGAGAGCCGAAACACCAGCCAGCGCGAGCAGGCCGAGCACGAGGCGACGCGCTCTCTCTTCGTCGAAGAACGGGCGAGCCCGAAAGCCTGCGAAGACTCCGATGACGAGCGCTGGCAGTGCAACCGCGATCCCGAGGCCGATGCGTTCGTCGAAGTCTCCTGCAATTGCAAAGACGACAGCCGTAGCGGCACCGGAAATGACGAAGATCGCGTTGATCGTCGAGCGAAAGACCGCGATTGGCAACCGACGGCCTTGAAGAGCGAAGACCAGCGGCGGTCCATTCGTCGACAGCGATGAAGCGAGTGCTCCGCTGACGAATCCTGCAGTCCATTCGATGATCGGTCCTCGACCGACGAAATCGTTGCCGCGAATCAGGAGATACACGGCAATCAACACACCGATTCCCAACAGAAGACGCAATGTGTCTGCCGACAACGTCGCGTAGAGAACGAACCCGACAGGGATTCCGGCAAAGGCAGCAATCGTCACCCTGCGAACCGTCGTCCAATCGGCATCGCCGATGCCCTTGACCGTTTGGACGCCGCTGCTGAGCAGTCCGAGGACTGTCGAGATCACCACCGCCTCTTGAGTTGGTATCACGAGCGCCATCAACGGAACCGACAGCAGTGCGAAACCGAAGCCTGCGAGGATCTGTACGAATCCGGCGAACAGCACCGCAAGAACCAAGAAGAGCAGTTCAGAAGACGTCACGATCGCCCACTCAGAGCCGCTTTCCCATTCGGACCATGATAAAGAGACGATCGTCACCAAGCCGCTTTGACAAAATGTAAACTCGCCCCGTGGCCGTATCAGCCCTGAGTTCGTCTTCTGTGTCGATTTCGCGATCGCGCCTGCTGCAGCGCTTGGAAGATCTGGGCACTGTCGGCTCCACAGGTGACGGCGGCTGCTGTCGACTTGCTCTCACCGATGAAGACCGGCTCGGACGAGACCTCCTCGTCACCTGGATGCGCGACCTAGGACTCGACATCGACATCGACGCCATTGGGAACATCACCGGGACCTGGAAAGTCGGGACCGGCGCTCCGGTCATGACGGGTAGCCACATCGACACCGTCCGTACAGGAGGCCTCTACGACGGCAACCTCGGGGTGATCGCAGGTCTCGAGGTCATCGAGACGCTGATGAGCAATGGGCTCATGCCACCACGGCCACTCGCCGTCACTGCGTTCACCAATGAAGAGGGTGCTCGCTTTCAGCCCGACATGCTCGGCTCGCTCGTCTATGTCGGTGGCCTCGAGTTGGAGACAGCACTCGACACTGTCGCAATCGACGGCGCCCGGCTCGGTGACGAACTGGCTCGCGTCGGGTACCAAGGCTCGACACCGGTCCCCGCCCCCGCTCCCCATGCCTTCGTCGAACTGCACATCGAACAAGGACCCGTTCTCGAACAGCGCAATGTCCGCATCGGTGCTGTGACCGGAGTGCAGGGAATCTCGTGGCAGGAAGTCACGATTCATGGCCAGAGCAACCATGCAGGAACCACTCCGATGTCGTTGCGCCATGATCCGGCCTACGTCGCAGCGGAGATCACCGTCTTCTTGCGCCAGCTGGCAGATGAGTTGGGCGGCCACCAGGTCTGCACCGTTGGAAAAGTCGATGTGTTTCCGAATCTCATCAATGTCGTGCCTGCGCGCGTCATGATGACGCTCGACGTACGCAACACCGATGAAGACGTACTCCGAATCGCGGAAAGGCGCATCAGTGAACATCTCGAGGTGCTCGAACGCTCCGAAGGAGTTCGCATCGAGCGACGAGTCCTCGCCCGATTCGCGCCAGTGGTGTTCTGCAATGACGTCATCGACATCGTGGAGAGTTCTGCGCGCCGACTCTGCAGTTCGACCATGCGACTGCCTTCAGGGGCAGGCCACGACGCCCAGATGTTGGCGCGCAACTGTCCGACCGCAATGATCTTCACGCCATCAGTCAAGGGCATCAGCCACAATCCTGCCGAGTACACGGCCCCCGACGATCTCGAACTGGGTACGAATGTGCTCCTGCACTCGATGTGGGAACTTGCGCACAGAGACACCTTCGACTTCACCCCCGGGAGCGGAACCTGATGACAACCTCTCGTCACATCGTCGTCGGCGCAGCCCAACTGGGGCCGATTCAGAAGCATCACTCACGAAGCGAGGTCGTTGCTCGCTTGATCGCTCTGCTCCGAGAAGCAAAGAGTCGATCCTGCGATCTGGTCGTCTTTCCCGAACTTGCCTTGACGACGTTCTTCCCCCGATGGTTCGTCGACGACATCAGCGAAGCAGATCACTATTACGAGACATCCATGCCGTCAGCGGACACCCAACCGCTCTTCGATGAAGCGCGTTCCTTGGGAATCGGCTTCAGTCTCGGATACGCCGAGTTGACTCCCCCTGATGCGACCGGCGTCCGCCATCGATTCAACACTCAGATCCTCGTCGAGCGAGACGGGTCGATCGTTGCCCGTTATCACAAGGTGCACATCCCAGGTCACGAACACAATGAGCCAGACCGACCTTTTCAGCACGCTGAGCGCTACTACTTCGAGCCAGGACCTGAAGGTTTCGGAGTCTGGCGCGCCTTCGGCGGTCTCCTAGGAATGATGATCTGCAACGACCGACGCTGGCCCGAGTCGTATCGGGAAATGGGACTTCAAGGCGTCGAGATGATTCTGTGCGGATACAACACGCCCATTCACTACGTACCCGACCCCTCCCAGGACATCCTGCAGGGTTTCCACAATTCACTCGTGATGCAGTCGGGCGCCTACCAGAACGGAACATGGGTCGTGGGTGTGGCCAAAGCCGGTGTGGAGGAAGGCGTCGACTCACTCGGGCAGAGTTGCATCATTGCCCCGAGCGGCCAGATCGTGGCGCAGACACTGACCAGTGATGACGAGCTCATTGTTGCGTCCTGTGATCTGGATTGGTGTGCGCGTTACAAGAAGACGCTGTTCGACTTCGATCGCTACCGGCGACCCGAGGTCTACCGGCGCATCACAGGGCAACGTGGAGTGGTCGAGCCACCGCAGTGACTCGATGCGGGATCTCTCACACATGAATCGGTGGAACACAGTGTCGAGCCGAACGGGGTCGACCCTCGGAAAGAGGAGCAGCGAGTGACATGAGCCAACAGATCTCAGAGACCAAGGTTCACCTGAACGTCCACGGCGCAGAGGTCGACGTCTCTGCACGCCACCCTCATCTGCTGGCGGCTCTGCGCGAAGAACTCGACTTGACTGCCGCAAAGGACGGATGCTCACCCTCGGGCCAGTGCGGCTGTTGCACCGTGCTCATCGACGGAAAGGCTGTCGTCAGTTGCCAGCAGCCGGTCGACAAAGTGTCGGGCAAATCGATCGTGACACTCGAAGGTGTCGACGAAACCGAACGCTCTCTCTATGCCGCAGCGTTTGCTGCGTGTGGAGGCCTGCAGTGCGGTTTCTGCATCCCGGGAATCGTGATGCGCGCAAAGAGTCAGGTGGACAAGAAGGGCGCGGCGCTCACACGCGAAGACATGTCGCGTCATCTCGGGGCGAACCTGTGTCGGTGCACCGGTTACGTCAAGATCCTCGAAGCAATCGAAATGGTGGCACAGGGCATCGAGGGTCGACCGAATCACAACGGTGGCATCGGTGCGAGAACAGCGAAGTACGAGGCCGAACAGCTCGCTCTCGGCGACCGCGGCTACGTCGATGACTTGCGCTTTCCCGGCATGCTGCACGCCGCTCTCGTTCTCACAGAACACGCCAGAGCCGAGATCAAAGGCATCGATACCTCGAAAGCGTCATCTGCCCCCGGTGTCGTCGCTGTCCTCACCGCAGCCGATGTTCCCGCAGAGTTGAAAGTTGGATTGATCTACAAGGACTGGCCGATCATGATTCCCGTCGGCGGGCGAACCAGCTACGCCGGCGACGTCCTCGCGGTGGTGGTTGCCGAGTCCCGTGAGACCGCGCGATCCGCTGTTGCTCTCGTTCACGTCGACTATTCCCCGCTTTCTCCGATCACCGATCCACATCGAGCGCTCCAATCAACCGACGTGGCGGTTTGGGGAACGGACTCGAACCGTTTGAGTACGAGTGCGTATGTCCGCGGCGATGTCGATCAGGCTCTTGCCGCGAGTCCCCATGTGGTGAGCGAAGTCTTCGAGACGCAACGTATCGAACATGCCTTCCTCGAACCCGAGAGCACTGTTGCCGTGCCCTCGGTGAGAGACGGTCATCGTCGTCTGCACGTGGCTTCGGGAGGACAGGGCGTGTGGGACGACCGCAACGACATCGCACGCGTGCTCGGAGTGTCGAATGATCAGGTCACGGTCGAGCTCGTGACCAACGGTGGCGCCTTCGGCGGAAAAGAAGACATGAGCAACCAAGCCCAGACAGCGCTTGCAGCGTGGCTCCTCGACAAACCGGTCAAGTGCACGTTGTCTCGCGAGGAATCGCTTCGCATGCACGCCAAGCGACATCCGATCCACATGGTGTACACTGCCGCCTGTGACGATGACGGCAAACTGACGGCACTTCGAGTTCGTGCGGTCGGCGACAGCGGTGCTTACGCAAGCGTGGGCATGAAGGTACTCGAGCGAATGGCTGGTCACGCCAGCGGTCCGTACCACCTTCCGACCATCGATGTGGAAGCGGTGGCAGTACGAACCAACAATCCGGTCTGCGGAGCTTTCCGCGGATTCGGAGCCAATCAAGCTCAATTCGCCATGGAAGGCGTCATGGATCGACTCGCCCAGAAGGTGGGGATCAGCGGATGGGAGATGCGGAAGAGAAACGTCATCCGCCCAGGCATGGTCTGGGGTCCGGGCCAGATCATGGACGACGGCTGTCTCGGCGCCGAACGCTGTCTCGACGAGATCAAGCCCGCATACGACGAGGCAGTTGCCGGTGGCTGGGCTGTCGGTCTCGGTCTCGGACTCAAGAACAGCGGTCTTGGTAACGGCTTCAAAGAAGTCACTGGAGCCGTCGTGCGCTTTCGGTCCGATGGCCGCGTCGAAGTGCGACACGGATGGACGGAGATGGGACAAGGCATCAACACCGTTGCTCGGCAAGTTGTCGTCGAAGAACTCGGTGTCGATCCTGCTCGTATCGATGTCATTGTGGACACGACGCGCGAACTCGGATTCGGCCAGACAACAGGTTCACGAGGCACTTTGATGGGTGCCGGTGCCGTGAAAGCAGCATGTGAGACCGCCCGAAATGCAGGTTGCACTGTGGATGTCGATCATTACGGCGAGTACCGAGTCGACTGGACACAGAAGCTGGGCGAGGCAGAGAACCCGACGATTCACTCGACATTCGGCTATGCAGCACAACTCGTGAAGGTCGATCGCGACTCGGGACGCGTCGTCGAAGTGGTTGCTGCTCACGATGTGGGTCGCGCAGTGAATCCGACTCTGTGTGAGGGGCAGATCGAGGGATCTGTGCACATGGGGCTCGGCTACGCACTCACCGAGGATTTTCCAGCCGATCCCGAGACGGCTTTCCCGACGAACATGACTCTGCGATCACTCGGCATCATTCGTGCAAAGGATGTCCCCAAGATCTCCGTACATCTCGTGGAGTCACCAGAGCCGAACGCGCCATACGGAATCAAAGGAGTCGGAGAAATCGGCCTCGTACCGACTGCGGGCGCAGTAGCTGCTGCGCTTCATGATGCCGATGGAACCTGGCGCACGAAACTCCCGATGCGGCGCGCCGAAGCTTCCGGTGACGACTGAACCAATGAGCGAGCGGCCGACATCTGCGAACCCAGGATCACGGACAGCGGGTCTCGTCTGCGCTCATCATCATCTCTATTCGGCTCTGGCTCGCGGAATGCCTGCTCCCCCACATCAGCCGACGAATTTCTTGTCGATCCTCGAGCAGATCTGGTGGCGCCTCGATGCCGCTCTCGATCTCGACACGATCTACTGGTCAGCAAAACTCGGCGCGATGGAAGCCCTGATGTCGGGAACGACAGGGATCATCGACCACCATGAGAGCCCCAACGCAATCGAAGGCTCACTGGACGTCATCGAACAGGCCTGTCAGGAAGTCGGCGTGCGCATCGTGTGCTCCTATGGAGTCACCGATCGGCACGGTCCCGATGGCGGCAGGCGCGGGCTCGCCGAGAACGAACGTTTCATTCGCAAGGGAGGTCGCGGGCTCGTTGGTGTCCACGCAGCGTTCACGTGCTCCGACGAGTTGCTCGACAGCGCTGCGGGGCTCGCCGTCGATCTCGGAGTCGGCGTCCACATTCACGTAGCCGAGGGACCAGACGACATTGCAGCTGGCCAACGGCTCGAGAACCTCGCCCGCGACAACTGGTTGCTCGTTCATTGCGTCCACCTCGATCGCCCGCTTGCGGGCACCATTGCCCACAATCCGCGCAGCAATATGAACAATGCCGTCGGCTACGCGCATCCTGCCAAGTGGTCGAACCGCATCGTTCTCGGCACCGACGGCATTGGCGCCGACATGCTCGAAGAGTTTCGACTCGCCTATGTTGCGCGCCGAGCACACGACATCGCTGCAAATCCTGAAGATGTCTGGACCTGGGTCTCGAACGGCTTCGACTTCCTGCCCGAGTGCCGCAGCGACATCGTGACATGGAATTACGATCACGTCGACAGCCCGTGGCACACTGCCTTCACGCCGGGAACGCGAGCTGTCTCAGTCGTATCCGATTCGGGCGAGGTTCTTCTCGATCAGGGAAGCCCGACTCGCGTCGACGAGCTCGAGGTACGTCACAAGGCCAGCCAGGCGGCACAGCGACTCTTCGCTCGACTGTGATGTGAGTGCTCGCGACGGATTCATGACTACGCTGAGCCGATGACCCAGCCAGTCGCCATCTATCTCCAGGACGCCCATCCGATTCGTGAGGGCATGGAATTCGCCCAATACGCCGAAGCGAAGGGATTCTCTGCTGTCTGGCAGGCAGAGAGCAGGCTCGTACGCGAGGCGACGGTTCCAATGGCTGCATTTGCGAGCGTCACCGAAAAGATCACTGTTGGAAGTGGAGTCGTTGACTGCTGGAGTCGGAATCCGGCTCGACTGGCGGCGACATTCTCCACTCTCGATGACCTTGCGCCGGGTCGCGTGATTCTTGGCATCGGGGCCTGGTGGGATCCTCTCGCACAGAAAGTTGGAATCCAGCGAAACAAGCCCTTGCGCGTGATGCGCGAGATCGTCACCGCCGTACGAGGTCTTCTCAACAACGAGACCGTCACTTTTCACGGTGAGTACGTCCACCTCGACGGAGTCGAACTCGACTACGTGTATCAGGAGCGTCGCGCGAAGAAGGTTCCGATCTACATCGGAGCGACCGGCATGCAGATGATGGAGCTCACCGGAGAAATCGCCGACGGGGCCGTCCTCAACTACCTCGTGTCACCCGAATACAACGACCAAGCGCTCGAAGCTCTCGACCGCGGCGCGTCCAAAGCAGGTCGGTCGCTCGACGACATCGATCGACCGCAGTTGGTCGTGTGCAGTGTCCACGAAGACCGCAAGACCGCTCTCGACATGGCCCGCATGATGGTCACTCAATACCTCGGCCAGCAACCACACATCATGAAGGCATCAGGAGTTCCCCAGTCCCTTCTCGACGCGGTCGGTGAAGTCCTGACGTGGCCAGCCACCCACGAGCAGGTCGAGGCCGCAAGTCGTTTGGTTCCCGACGAAATCGTTCAGATGCTGACCGCAAGCGGCACCCCTGCGGTGGCTCGTGAGCGGGTCCGCCACTACATCGACCACGGCTGCACATGCCCGATCCTCTACCCCCTCGGCGATGTCCGAGCAATGATCGACACTTTCGCCCATTGGGATGGCAAGTCCTGAGCCGAACCCGACGGAAAGTCCTG
>JBJTGN010000106.1:0-15695 GCA_046093905.1 Actinomycetota bacterium | reverse complement strand
GGAAGTAATCGACCCGCTGCCTCGTGCACATGCTCCTCCCAGGCTTCCGGCGAAGCGGGCTCGGACAATGGAACGACGACAAATTTGGAGAAACCGACATCGATGAAGCGGTCGATCACTGCGGTCAATTCCGACCATCCGGTCGGAAGAATTCGTGAGACGTCGTCGAGATCGGGCCGGCGCGCTTTCAAACCCTGCACGATTTCACTTGGGGGCGGCGACATGACATAGGGAATCAGCACGCCGAAGTGTTCGGGATCGATCGCTCGATCGTGATCGGCCGCAACCCGTTCGATCTCTGCGCGACCTGCGGCCACGTCATCGGACGTGACGAAACTGGGAAGCCAACCATCGGCGAGTCGAGCCACCCGTTTGAGTTCGCTCGGGGCGATGCCGCCGAGCCAGACCTCGGGAGGGGACTGCACCGGCTTCGGTTCGACTCGTAAGTCGTCGAAATGGAAATGAGTTCCGTGATACGTGAATGATCCCTCTGCCCAACAGGAGCGAACGACATGCAGAGCTTCGTCGAAGATCTTCGCTCGGTCCTCTCGGGCCACTCCAAATGCTTGTTGCTCCCGCGGATCGGCAACACCCAGTCCGAAGGCTGGGAGAAGCCTTCCGCTGGACATGCGATCGAGAGTTGCAAGTTCTTTGGCGAGAACCACCGGATTGCGTCCGGGCAGAACCATCACGCTCATACCGAATTTCAAACGACGAGTTCGGCCCGCTGCAAAGGCCATCGCAACGAGGGGATCGGGCGCCGGTCCGGAAATTCTTTCGCTCAGCCAGAGCGAGTCGAATCGCAAGTCTTCGAGCGCATCGACAACACGACCGAAGCCTTCGTCGTTCAACGCCGTGCGAACGCCGAACCCGTAGCCGATTCGGACCTTCATGGCTGTCCCTGTGCGCTCAACACTCGGGCGCGGTTGAAGATTGCGAACATGCAGCCATCGTGGCACATGGATCCGGTGACTTCTTCGGCTGTACGTGCACTTCGCCAGCCGTTGTGCTCGGTTCACCTATTCTGCAGACATGAACCAGAGCGAGTCAGATACCGGTATCGCAGATCCGTTTTCCGTCTTCGGAGTCGAGGGGCGCGTTGCGATCGTGACAGGAGCTTCCTCCGGACTCGGCGCGCACTTTGCGCGTGTCTTGCATGGTGCCGGCGCTCGCGTCGCTCTCACCGCCCGCCGCGCGGATCGCCTGGGAGACCTGGCGAGAGAAGTGCCGGGCTCGGTCGTCATCGCCGCCGATGTTTCGAGTGCAGACGATCGTGAGCGCATCGTCTCCAAAACGGTCGAGGCACTCGGTGCACCGCGCATCCTCGTTAACAATGCCGGCATCGGGAACAAGGTTGCAGTGGAGGACGAAGACATCGAGACGTTTCGTCGAGCGATGGAAGTCAACGTCACCGCACTGTGGCACCTCTCCAAACTCTGCGCGCCGTACATGCGAGCAGCGGGAAGCGGGAGGATCATCAATGTTGCGTCGATGTTCGGCATCGTCGGATCGGCTCCGATCAAACAGGCGCACTATTGCGCGTCGAAGGGCGCAGTCATCAATCTCACGCGCGAACTTGCATTGCAATGGGCTCGCAAGGGAATCACGGTCAATGCACTGTGTCCTGGCTGGTTCCCATCGGAAATGACCGAAGGAATGACTGACGAGTCGAGCCTCGAATATCTCCAGCGGAATGCACCGATACCGCGCATGGGCGAACTTAGAGAGCTGAACGGCGCGCTTCTCCTTCTGGCATCGGACGCGTCGTCGTTCATGACCGGTCAGCAACTCGTCGTCGACGGCGGCTGGACCGCACGCTGACGTTGCAGCTCAGACGGACAGTTGGGGTGTCAAGTGCGACCAGGGTTGAGCCTGTTCGAGTTGTGACGCGACTCGGATGAGCACGTCTTCTCGGCCGTACGCAGCGACGAGTTGCATGCCGACGGGAAGCCCCTCTGGCGTGCGATGGAGCGGGAGGCTGATGGCTGGCTGTCCGCTCATGTTGAACTGACCAGTGAAAGCAACCCACGTCCCAGCAATGACGAGCGGTTCCATCGGTCGTTCGGGATTGTTGCGAATGGTGCCGATCGGCAGCGGAGGTGCAGCAAGTGTCGGAGTGAGGAGGAGGTCCCACCCTTCTGTCCACCACTGTTGAATCGCTCGACGAAAGGCAACGGTGGCTGCCTGAGCAGCCGCGTAATCGACTGCACTCAATTCCTTGGCGAACTCCGCTTGAGCCCAGTTCATCAACTCGATGTCCTCGATCGTCATTGGTCGACCGAGTGCATCGGAGAACCTCCTGAGCGCCATGCCCATGTTCGTACTCCAAAGAGCACCGAAGGTGCGCCCTGAATCCTGGTCGCCGAGGGCGGCCGGCCAAGCAGGTTCGACATGATGACCGAGTGATTCGAGAAGCCGTGCAGTGGCATGAACCCCTTCGGTGCAATGTTGATCCACCGAGATTCCACGCGGGCTGTGATCGAGCATGCCGATCCGCAAGTGGCCGGGATTCGCTCCGACCTCATCGATGAAGGGGCGAGTCGGCGCCGGAGCGATGACCGTATCTCCGACGCCGGGACCCCAAGTTGCGTCGAGAAGTCGCGCGGTGTCGCGGACCGAACGGCTCACGCAGTGCTCGACGCCGAGGTTGCTCTCGTCTCGCAGAGGACCGCTCGTGATACGACCTTGTGAGGTCTTCAGGCCTACGAGTCCACAGCAGGCTGCGGGAATACGAATCGAACCTCCGCCGTCGCTGGCATGAGCGATCGGCACGAGACCGGCGGCGACTGCTGCTGCAGCGCCTCCGCTCGAACCTCCGGGTGTACGCGACAGATCCCAGGGGTTGAGTGTCGGTCCCCAGGCTTCTGGTTCGGTGACAGGCACACTTCCGAGTTCTGGACTGTTCGACCGTCCGACTGAGATCAGACCGGCGGCTTTGTACCGCTTCACCAGCGTCGTGTCGGAGTCGGCGATGCAACCCGCGTTCTTGTACGAGCGGCTGCCATTGCTGATCGGACGTCCCTCCTCGAGGGCGTACAGGTCCTTCAAGAGATAGGGCACACCGCGAAAGGGACCCTGTGGAAGTGCATCACTGGTCGCGAGTTTCCTGGCCTCGTCGAACCATCGATAGGTCACGGCATTCAGAACAGGATCGAAACGTTCGATTCGTTCGATTGCTGCGTCGACGAGCTCTCGAGGAGAGATTTCTCCTGAGGCAACGAGCCCTGCTTGCGCTGTGGCATCCATCCAGCGCGTTTCATCGACGAATGATTTCGAAGTGTTTTCCCCCATTGCTGGATCCTAGACAGTTCCCCAGGTCGGTCTATCGCTACTGTTGCGATGCTGTGTCCTCGATCGAACCCCTGAACCCTGCCTCGAGCACACGAGAACTCTTGCGTGTCTCTCCGGTGAGGAACTTCCTCGGATCGAGCCTCAGCATTTCGTCAGCTGTGCTGTTGCAGGTGACGATTCTCGGCAAACAGATCTACGACATCACCGGGCGGGAACTCGACATCGGCCTCCTCGGACTTGCGGAATTTCTTCCAGCGGTCCTTCTGGTTCTCGTGACGGGTTCCGTGGCAGATCGATTCGACCGTCGCATCATCGCTGCTGTCACGACAGCACTCGACATGCTCTGCGTGCTCGCGCTCGGAATGCTCTCACTGTTCGACTCGACGAGAGTCTGGCCACTCTTTCTCATCGCGTTCGTATTCGGGTCAGCGCGCGCGTTCTCTGGACCGGCGACGCGGTCGCTTCCGCCGATGGTCGCGCCTCGAGGAGCATTGCCGCGCACCATTGCTCTGTATGGAGCAACGTGGACGTCGGCTGCAATCGTTGGTCCTGCTCTCGGGGGATTGCTCTATTCGATCGAACCTGCCCTTGCGTACTTCCTCGCTGCAGGGCTGTTCGCTGTCGGCATCGTTCAATTGCTGGCGATTCGCTTCGACTGTCAGGCAGATGAAAGTCGGGGAGCTGATAGTGACGGGAGTCCGGAGCGCTTGGCAATCTCGGAGAAGGTTTCGCTGCATTCAGCCCTCGAAGGATTGCGTTTCATCCGGCGCACGCCGATTCTCTTGGCTGCGATCTCACTCGACTTGTTTGCAGTGTTGTTCGGTGGAGCAGTGGCACTCCTGCCGGTCATTGCCGAAGAACGACTCGGAGTGGGAGACATCGGCTACGGATGGTTGCGGGCAGCTCCCGGAATCGGCGCTGCCGTCATGGCAATCGTGCTGGCATCTCGACCTGTGACGCGACGAGTTGGTCCGAAGTTGTTCACGGTTGTCGCAATTTTCGGAGTGGCCACCGTCGTTCTCGGTGTCACGACGTCGTACATTGTCGCGTTCGTGTCGCTCGTGATCCTCGCTGCTTCGGACATGATCAGCGTCTTCATTCGCAGCACGCTCGTCCCGCTCGTCACTCCCGATGAGAAACGAGGGCGTGTATTGGCTGTCGAGAGTGTCTTCATCGGTGCAAGTAACGAGCTCGGAGCTTTCGAAAGCGGCGTGGCCGCCCAAGCTCTCGGGACCCAGACTGCGGTCATCGGAGGTGGAGTCGCGACGATCGGCATCGTTGCGGTGTATTCCATCTTTTTCCCGTCCTTGCGTCGGGTGGACAGGTTCGAAGAACTCGACCCATCGGCAACCATTCGAAACACGCAAGGTGCCAGCGCAAACAACTGACCGGAGCAGGTCGCGTCAGGCAGTGATGGCGAGCCAAATTGCGAGTGGAATCACGATCCATGAGAGAACGAGCAGGATGATTGCGTAGACGGCGAAATTGAGGCTTTCATCGCGAGGCGGCTTACCAGCCGCGCCGATGGTCTCCCACAATGCACGAATCTGCTGATCCGATGAGAGTCGAATTCTCCGGCGAGCGACACTTGCGCTGTAGAGCGCAACCCAGGAGAGAATCAGCAGGACGAGAATGATCGCAATCGCGAGCAGGGCAACGCCGATCGTGCTGTCGAGAGCCGAACGGGCGACGCTCTGCAACGTGCTCGCAATCGAAGTGATGAACGCACCGCCGAGGAGGAAGGCTGGGAGGCCGAGTGCCTTGCCGTTCATCCCGGATTGCACGCGGCGCACATCGAGTCGGGCACGGCGCAACATGGCGTGCTCCGGTGTGGACCAACCCGAGTTGGCTTCACGACGTTCGTAGATGCCGCCGATCCGATTGAGGAGTCGATTCAAGTGACTGCGCACGATCCATCGAGTTGCTTGTTGGACGAGCCATTGGGCGATCGGCTTCAGAAAAGCGAGACCGTGAATCGCTGCAGGCCGTGAACCATTGCGATCGAGGACTTCGATGCTTCGCATCATCAAACGATGCGCTTCCTCGAATCGATCCGGATATCGCAGCGGTCGAACGGCTGACAGTTCTCGCACGATCTCCTTTTCGACGGTCCCGTGTGCTCCGATCTGCTCGAGGAGTTTGTCCTTTTGCTGTTCGTCAGGTGCACGTAGGACACGCAGCGCATCGATTTGGTCGAGCAGGAGATCCGGCACCTCTGAAAAAGTCGGTGAGGACTCAGTCGGAGACGACGAATCGTGCTGAATGGTCTTGTCCGCCATCGATTCCCACAATATCCATCGTCGATCTCGTGCTGTCGACCTCGCACCCGTCAGCGGGTCTGTGCCGTTGTCCTGTGTGCACAGTTGTCCGGATGAATTCCGGCAGACTTCTCCGAGGAGGTCGAACGGATGCGCAAGGTTCTGGGAATCAAGTTGTTGGCGGAGTTCAAAGAGTTCATCAATCGAGGAAACCTGTTGGCGATCGCCATCGGTTTCGTTCTCGGCGGATCGTTTTCGGGTCTCGTGACGGCTCTCGTCGAGAACGTCATCATGCCGCTCGTCGCTATTCCGTTCGGCGAGCCGAACTTCGACACGGCTCTCGTTCTCACGATCAATGATGCCGAGATTCGATTCGGCGCCTTCTTGTCGGTTGCGGTCACGTTCCTGTCGATCGCATTCGTTCTCTTCCTGTTGGTCAAGCTCTACAACAGGGCAACCGGAATGGAACCAACACCTCCGCCAACGGAGACGGGCCTCCTCGGTGAGATTCACGCAGAGTTGCAGGCGATCAGAAAGCAGGGCGAGAGCCGATCGTGAGCCGATCGTGACCATTGGGTCGGATGAGGCGGTAATCGACGCGTCGCACAACGTGAAACCGTGACGGCTCAACGGAGCGGACAGGGCGTATCGTTGGAGACCGTGAAGCTGTTCCCATCGATCCGTCGTGTGTCGACCTTCAGTTTCATGGTTCCGCTCGTCGTTGGTTCGCTCGTCGTGTCGGCGTGCTCGAACTCGACCGTATCGGACCCAAATGTCGTGATTGGCCCGTTGGGAACCGTCCCTGGTGTCAGATCTCTCGTGCAGCCGCCGACATCACCTCCTGGCTACGGCGAGGTGTCCCTGGATCCGCCGATCGTCGGAGGTCGAGCAGAAACAGTCGGCCAGGCAGCAGCCGGTTCACGATTGTTGATGATCGGCGATTCGATCTTCGCCGCAATGGCGACTCGATACAGCGATCTGGCGTGCCGGGTTCTCAATCCGATTGGTTGGAGCGTGGCAGTCGAGGCAGAGGTTGGTCGCTTCGTGGACCTCGGTGTGAGAGTGGTGAAGAGAAAGATCCCTCAAGGCTTCGATGCGGCCGTTGTTTTCCTCGGCACGAATTACCGAGGAGTTCAAGACGATTATCGGGCAGCGATGATCGAGATTTTGGATCAGCTCGCTCCTCGTCCGGTCATCATTCTGACCGCAAGCGAACACAACAAGAACATCTCCGAAGTCAACCGAGTCGTGATCGAGCAAGTGGGCGAGCGTCAGAACCTGTGGTTGATCGATTGGCGCCGACTCTCCAAGAATCCTGGAATGCTCTGGCGTGACGGCATACATCCGACAGAAGAGGGCGAACAGTTCCTCATCGACACGATTGCCCAAGTACTCGGGCAGGCTCCGGGAGGTCAGCCCGGCCAGTGTCTGCCATCGGAGTTCGTCAGCGATACCACTCTCGACGTGAAGCCTCCGACCATCGACAAGTCGAGCAGTAGTTGATCGCTGACGTTGAGTTCTCACCCGCATGCGCGCGTGACGATCGACGACCAGTCATCTGAGGCCACACGATGCTCCAAGCTCAAGCTCTGTCAGTCGAGATCGGCGGTCGCCTCGTCGTCGAACGCGCTTCGTTTTCGATCATGGCTCGCGACAAAGTGGGCCTCGTCGGGCGAAATGGCGCCGGTAAGACGAGTCTGTTCAAAGTTCTCGGAGGAGAGACCCAGTCAGTCGACGGCAAGGTCGTGCGCAAGGGAGGCTTCGGCTACCTGCCGCAGGATCCTCGCATCGCAGGAATCTACGACGGCAGATCGGCGATCTCGCACGTCTTGTCGGGACGAAACATCGACGAGGATTTGGCGCGTATCGAAAAGTTGCGCATCGCCATGGAAGAAGATGCGAGCGAGCGCAATGTCGCGCGATACAGCAGAGCTGAAGAAGAATTTTCATTGAAGGGTGGATATGCGGCGGAAAGCGAGGCGCGAAGTATCGCAGCAGGCCTCGGCCTCAGCGGAGAGCGTCTGAATCTTCCCGTCGGTGTGCTGTCCGGTGGAGAGCGCAGACGCGTCGAACTGGCACGAATTCTCTTCGCTGGAAGCGACGTGCTTCTTCTCGACGAGCCGACGAACCACCTCGACATCGATGCCAAGACGTGGCTGCTCCAGTTCCTCAGGCAGTACCGCGGGGCATTGTTGGTGATCAGCCACGACCTCGAGCTCCTGGACGAGGCGATCACTCGTGTTCTCCATCTCGACCGGGACGGCGAAGATGCGACTGGTCACATCGTCGAATACCGCGGAACGTTCAGCCAATATCGAAAGGCGCGCCTCGAAGACGAGAAGCGACTCGCCAAGAAGGCTGTGCTGCAGCAAAAGGAGATCGATCGACTGCAGACGGTCGTCGATCGTTTCGGGGCCAAGGCAACGAAAGCTTCGATGGCACACAGCATCGAAAAGCGAATCGACCGGCTCCAGGAATCGAAGGTCCAGGCGCCGACATCCAGTCGTCGGATCAATGTGCGCTTTCCCGATCCACCGCCATGTGGGGAAACCGCGATGTCTGCAACGCACCTCTGCAAGGGATACGGAGGACCTTCAGTCTTCGAAGACGTCTCGTTCGACATCGGACGAGGTGAGCGACTGCTCGTTCTCGGGCTCAACGGGGCAGGCAAGACGAGTTTGCTGCGCATCCTCGCTGGAGAAACTCGAGCGGATCTCGGAGACTTCTCGCCGGGACACCAGGTTCAGATCGGCTACTACGCGCAGGAACACGACAATCTCGAGACGGAACGGTCGCTCCTCGACAACATGCGCCGCAGCATTCCTCCCCGAAGCGAGTTGACCGAGACCAACCTGCGCGCACTGCTCGGAATGTTCGGTCTCTCAGGGGACAAGGTTCATCAGCCTTCGGGGACGCTCTCGGGCGGGGAGAAGACCAAACTCGCTCTCGCGATGTTGATGGTCGGGCGCAACAACCTGCTCTTGCTCGACGAACCGACGAACAACCTCGATCCGCCGAGTCGAGACGCAGTTGCGGATGCTCTCTCGACCTGGAAGGGCACGATCATCTTCGTCAGCCACGACACCGAATTCGTCGAGAAGTTGGCGCCGACGAAAGTTCTGCTCATGCCGGACGGTCAGGTTGACTATTTCGGGTCCGAGTGGCTCGACCTCGTCAGCCTGGCGTGAGACTTCTCGCTCCTCGAATGATCGTGTAGCTCGTCGAGCCGATTACGGTTCGTCCATGCGCATAGGAATCTTCAGCGGTACATCGAATGACGGAACCATCGATGCGATGGTGGCCGAGGCCAAGGCAGCCGAGGCTCAGGGATTCGCCAGCTTCTGGCTTCCCCAGATCTTCGGCCACGATGCCCTCACGGCACTGGCCATCATCGGGCGTGAGGTTCCGCGTATCGAACTTGGCACGAGCGTCGTCCCGACGTATCCGCGCCATCCGATGATGATGGCTCAGCAGGCCCTGACTGTGAATGCAGCTTCGAACGGACGTCTGTGCCTCGGGATCGGCCTCAGCCACAAGATGGTCGTCGAAGCGATGTGGGGGATGAGTTTCGACAAGCCTGTACGACACATGCGTGAGTATCTCGAAGTCATGATGCCGCTCCTCGAGGGAAGTCCTGTTGCACATGCGGGTGAAGAGTTCCGAGTCAATGGGGCAGTCGCTGTTCCGGGAGGATCTCGCCCTGGCGTGGTCATCGCTGCTCTCGGTGAGCAGATGTTGAAGGTCACTGCAGCCCTTGCGGATGGAACGCTGACATGGTGTACCGGTCCCCAAACCTTGGCCAGCCACACCATCCCGACGCTCAAGGCTGCGGCTGATGCCACTGGTCGTGATGCAACACGGGTCATTGCTGCACTTCCAGTCTGTGTCACCAAGGACACGGCGGCAGCTCATGAGCGGGCGGCGAAGGTCTTCGTCGTCTACGGACAACTCCCCAGCTATCGGGCGATGTTGGACCGTGAGGGAGTCGCAGGGCCTGCAGACATCGCAATCGTTGGTTCGGCACAAGAGGTGTGTGATCGCATCGGGGCACTCCAAGAGATCGGTGTCACCGATTTTGCTGCCGTGGAGTTCGGCGGCACTCCCGACGAAATTGCAGATACACGCGCAGCAGTTGCGTCGATGATCGACTGACCGGTCGGGAGGCACGATCGTGTCGCTGAAAGTCGATGTCGACGATGGTGTGGCCCACATCGTGTTCGACAGTCCACCGATCAATCTGTTCACCATCGGATTGTTCGTCGAGACTGCAGGTGTCATCGAGCGCCTCGCATCCGATGACCAGGTCCGAGTCGTCGTGCTGTCCTCGGCAGTGCCGGACTTCTTCATCGCCCATTTCTATGTCGAGGCAATTCTCTCGTTCCCCGTAGATCAGCCTCCAGCCACGGAACTGAACCTGTACCACCGCATGTGTGAGACGCTGCGCACGATGCCCAAAGCGACGATTGCAGTCATCGAGGGTCGAGTCGGCGGTGGCGGGAGTGAGTTGGCGCTCAGTTGTGACATGAGGTTCGCAAGTCACGAAACGGGTTCTCATCGAGGTGCAGTGTTCAACCAACCAGAGGTTGCTCTCGGAATCATCCCTGGTGGAAGTGGGACGCAGCGCTTGTCGCGACTGATCGGACGCTCTCGAGCCCTCGAGGTCGTTCTCGGATGCGGGGATATCGACGCTCGAACCGCGTGCGACTGGGGATGGGTCAATCGAACCTTCGACCCAACAGACCTCAGGCCATTCGTCGACCGTCTTGCTCGACGAATTGCGTCGTTTCCTCCTCACGCCGTCGCAGCAGCGAAGCGGGCTATCCTGCTCAATGAAAGGAACATGCACACCGACTTGCTCGTCGAAGCCGGTGAATTCAGCGCAACCCTTGGCGAACCGGGAACTCGTGAAGCAATGACGCGATTCATGGAACGCGGTGGACAGACCCTCGCAGGTGAATTGCGACTCGAAGAACTCTTCGACCTCGAGAACTGAAATCTCGTATGGGGTGGGAAACCTCGTCTCAGCGGATGGCGACAGGAGTTCCCGAGAAGGGCTTGTTGACGAGATCGAAGAAGTCGTTGCCCTTGTCGTCGACAACGATGAACGCAGGGAAGTCTAGGACCTCGATTTTCCAGACTGCCTCCATGCCGAGTTCGGGGTACTCGAGCACTTCGACTGTGGTGATGCAGTCCTGAGCGAGGCGGGCCGCTGGACCGCCAATCGAGCCGAGGTAGAAGCCTCCGTGCTTCTTGCACGCATCGGTCACCACACGTGAGCGGTTTCCTTTGGCGAGCATGATGAGGCTTCCTCCTTGTGCTTGGAAGTCGTCGACGTAACTGTCCATACGTCCTGCAGTCGTCGGTCCGAACGATCCGCTTGCGAGTCCTTCAGGTGTCTTGGCCGGCCCTGCGTAGTAGACGGCCATGTTCTTGATGTAGTCCGGCAGTCCTTGGCCGGCATCGAGCCGCTCTTTCAACTTGGCATGGGCGATGTCACGAGCAACGACCATTGGACCGGAGAGCATGACTCGCGTCTTCACCGGATACTTCGAAAGTTCAGCCCGGATCTCCGACATCGGCCGATTGAGATCGATGTGAACGACTGCGGTCTCCCCGAGATCGTTGTCGGTGACGTCGGGAAGGAAGCGAGCAGGGTCTGTCTCGAGCTGTTCGAGGTAGACGCCGCTCGATGTGATCTTGCCGAGCATCTGCCGGTCGGCAGAGCACGACACGGCCATTGCAACGGGACAGGATGCGCCGTGACGAGGGAGACGAATGACGCGAACGTCATGGCAGAAATATTTGCCGCCAAATTGCGCGCCGATCCCGGTCTCTTGTGACAACTTCAGAATCCGCGCTTCCATGTCGAGGTCCCGAAATCCGTTCCCGAGGCGGCTTCCCTGGGTGGGGAGCGAATCGAGGTACCGGGCGCTCGCGAGTTTCGCCGTTTCGACCGCATGCTCAGCGGAGGTTCCTCCAATGACAACTGCGAGGTGGTACGGCGGACAGGCAGCAGTTCCGAGAGTCTTCATCTTTTCGAACAACCACGGAAAGAGCGACTTGTCGTTGAGGAGGGCTTTCGTCTCCTGGAAGAGGTAGCTCTTGTTCGCGCTTCCTCCACCCTTTGCCATGAACAGGAACTTGTACTCGTCGCCATCGACTGCAGAGATCTTGATTTCGGCGTGAAGGTTGTTCCCCGTGTTGACCTCGTCGTACATGGTGAGAGGCGCCATTTGGCTGTAGCGCAGGTTGCTCGTGAGGTACGTGTCGAAGACCCCGCGCGCGAGTGCTCGTTCGTCCCCGCCGCCAGTGAAGACGAATTGACCCTTCTTGGCTTTGACGATTGCTGTACCCGTGTCTTGGCACATCGGCAGGATTCCACCAGCGGAAATTGCTGCATTCTTCAAGAGATCGAGTGCGACGAACTTGTCGTTGTCGCTAGCTTCGGGATCATCGAGGATTTTGCGCAACTGCTGGAGATGACCTGGTCGCAGAAAGTGAGCGATTTCGCGCATCGCTTCACGAGTGATGAATGTCAAGGTGTCGAGGGAGACGTGCAGGAAGCGACCATTCGGAGTGTCGAACGTCGAGATGCCGTCGTCCGAGATCTTTCGATACGGGGTGTCGTCAGGTCCGAGGGGAAGGATGTCCGTGAACTCGAATTCAGTCATGTGATCACGATACGGGGACTTCACGATGTGGGCGCTGCACGTGCCGGCACAGTCACGTTCTGGAAACTGCAAGATATGGATCGATGAAGGTTGCTCAGGAAAATGCGGTGCGTGCAGCGAGGATCACTGCCGAAGCCGAGCAGATGACGAGGATCAGCGGCCGCATGCGACTGGCAGGCAGGTAGGGGCCGATCCGACGCGAGATCGGCAGTCCAGCAAGAACACCCGGAAGAATGACGGCGGTGAGGGCAAGTTCGTGTCGCCCGACTTCACCGGACAATGCAAGTCCGATCACGCTGATCACGGCTCCGATCGAAAAGAAGCCGGCGATCGTGGCGCGCATCACGTGCGGGTCGCCGTCTTTGTACACGAGGGCCATCGGAGGTCCGCCGATCGATGTGACCGTACCCATGAAGCCGCTGGCGAAACCGGCACCGGAGAGCGTTGCCCAGGTGAGTGGAACGACCTGGCCCCGTCGAGAGGTGATCAGCGAAATCACGACGGCAACAGCAACTGATCCGGAGACTGCGTATGCGAGTGAGTCGCCGCTCATCGACGCCAATGCGACGAGTCCGATGAAGACACCGGGAAAGCGACCGACTAGCGCCCACTTGAAACCGCTTCGGTCGATGAATTTCCGGTCCCTCCACGCGACGCCGAACGTCAACGGCAGGACGGAGATCATGAGCGCGGACGGCACGAATGACGGGTCGACCATGGCGAGGAGAGGGGATGTCATCATGCCGAGTCCGAATCCGAGGGTGCCTTGAATGCTCGACCCGATCACGGCGAGTGCCGTGCACACAATGACGGCAGGTAGCGACAATCCGGCAATTTCGAACATCATCTGTCCTTCATTCGTTTCGGCTCTGCCGATGCAGGATCGATCGGCCACTGATGTTTCGGATATCGACCGGCGAGATCCTTGCGTACATCGGCCCACGATCCAGCCCAGAATCCGGGGAGATCTGCTGTCACCTGGATCGGACGATCTGCGGGGGACAGGAGTCGAAGGACGAGCGGAACTCGCCCGCCGGCGATCGTCGGATGGGTGCGCATCCCGAAGACGTCCTGGACTCGGACATCGACGATCGGCTGAGTGTCGTCCCGAAGTGCCGTGCTGTAGTCGATGGGCGCGGTTCGACCCGATGCAAGTGTGAGGTGGGAAGGGGCGAGTTCATCGAGTTGCGATCCGAGAGCCCACGGCAACTGTGAACGAAGAACGGTTTCGAGGTTCAGCGCTTCCACATCGCTGAGGGACGTCATTCCTGCGAGGTACGGCTCGAGCCACTCATCAGCGGTTTCGATGAGCCCCTTCTGTGACCAATCCGGCCATTCATTCTCGGATGTTCGAGGAGTTGCGTGTTCGTCCTCGCCGAAAGTCCGTCGAAGAAACTCGACGCGTGCTGTCAGGTGTCGAACTGGATCCGCATCCAGAAGTCCGGAGAAGCGTCGCTGCGCAAGGTGCTCGAAGATGGCGTGGCTCGTCTCCTCACCGGGCAGGGGCCGCGTCAGATGTTCCCTGATGCGCATGTTTCCGATACGCACAGTGGTGTACTCGACGATGTCACCCCGTTCCTTGTTCCACTTGACGATTCGATCCTGTTGGATCGCATCACCCATCGATGCGTAGAGATCGTGTTCGTGAACTGCGAGGCCCGTTCGAATGCGCGACGACTTTCGATTTCCGTCGAGATCTGCTGCCACGACGAACTCCTCGTCTGCGAGTGGGTCGGTGCGCGGGATCCAGGCGGATGTCCCTGAGACGGTTTGGAACTGGCCGGGTTGTCGTCGAATCGCTACGCGATCCGGGTAGGCGAAGAGCAACAGGGCTGCTGCTCGATCCTGATCGATGTCGTTCCAATTCATCTCCACGCGAGAACGACGCGCCAGATCTTCCGTTCGGGTGCGCAATCGCCTGATGGCACCGGTGTCGACACTGACATCGGCCATCTGAGTTTCCGAGGACTTGAATCCTGATGCTGTCGAACCGGGCTCAGCAGCGACCGCGACGCGCACAAGGAGATCGACTGGCCGTTGATCGGGCGAGCCGCGCAGAACATCGCGCTCGTCGATGAGTGCAGCGAGAAGGCAGGCAAGTGGCCGATCCCTCGGTTCGGAGGCGGCGATCATCTTTGCAAGGCGGGGGTGAACCGGAAGTTCGAGCATCGATCGTCCGAGGTCGGTGATCTGCCCGTCTGATCCGAGCGCACCGAGTCGCTCGAGGAGTTCTCGAGCTTGTGCATATGCAGCAGGGGGAGGAGGTTGCAGAAATGGGAGATCGTCGACTCGGGTTCCCCAGAGAGCGATGTCGAGAGCGAAAGATGCAAGGTCGGCTTGGGAGATTTCCGGATCCAGATGTGCGCGGCGAGTTCCGTGTTCGAGCTTGCTCCACAGCCGGTAAGCGACCCCGGGAGCGACTCGTCCGGCTCGTCCGGAGCGTTGCTCGCACGATGCCCGTGACGCTGCCACTGTCGTCAGACGAGTCATGCCAGTGCGCACATCGAACTGCGGAATGCGCGCGCGACCTGCATCGACGACGATTCGAATACCGTCGACAGTCAGGCTCGTCTCAGCGATGTCAGTGCTGAGCACGACACGTCGACGACCTTGTGGGGACGGAGACAAGGCGCGGTCCTGTTCGTCCTGTGAAAGCGCTCCAGCGAGCGGCCAGACATCGACGGTTGCCGACAACGCGCTGTCTGCAAGGGCGCGCCGCGTGCGTTCTATTTCGGCGATGCCGGGCAGGAAGACCAAGACGTCGCCGTCGTGTTCCCTCAGTGCCCGCACGATCGTTTGTGAAGTGGCGTCCTCGAGCCGGGCTTGTCTCGGCGGAGGGGCCCAGACGATGTCGACATCGAACATTCGTCCCTCACTGCGCACGATCGGTGCTGCTGTACCGGAAGGGCCGAGCACTCGAGCGAACTTTTCCGCATCGGCAGTTGCCGACATTGCGAGGACTCGCATGTCGTCGCGGAATGTGCGACGAGCATCGAGGCACAGTGCCAATCCGAGATCGGTCGGAAGATTTCGTTCGTGGACTTCGTCGAAGATGACGAGTCCGTACGCAGCGAGCGACGGATCGTTGTGGAGGCGGCGGGTGAGGATTCCTTCTGTCACGATTTCGATTCGGGTTCGAGGACCGATGACGCGCTCATCTCGGGTTTGATAACCGATGAGTCCTCCGGGTTCATCACCGACCAGTTGTGAGATCCGACGAGCAGCAGCACGCGCAGCCAACCGCCGCGGCTCCAACATGATGATGCGTCGATCGGCGAGCCAGGGCTCGTCGAGGAGGCGGAGTGGAACGAGAGTCGTCTTTCCTGCACCCGGAGGAGCGATGAGAATTGCGGAACCGAACTCGTTCAGAGCACGACGAAGTTCGAAGATCGCGTCTTCGACCGGGAGGTCCGTGGGGGCGATCAGATCAGCCGAGCGCGGGGGTGCCGGCGAAAGCAGCAGGATCGCCGGGAGC
>JBJTGN010000105.1:0-1787 GCA_046093905.1 Actinomycetota bacterium | reverse complement strand
CTGGTGGGCGTGACGAAGATTCTTCGAACGTCGAGTTTCTGCTGAGATCTCTCAAATTCAAGAATCTGAGGCAACTTGGAAGGTATCGATCCTCACAGCCCTGACGTAATGTCCACGGCAATAGGTGGAGGAACGTGATTTGAACAGCAACCAAATGATTCGGGTACCAGGCCCGGATGCTTCCCTTAACGAGATCCTCGAATTTGCCCTTTCTGAACCGCCCCGGGTTTTATGACTGCTCTGTTTATTGGGTGACGGCCTCGAGGGCCGCTTGTGTTTGACGATAGTGGTCGGCTTCGAAATCTGCTGGTGTGGTGTAATCGGTGCCGTTTGTGATCTGGCTGTGCAGTCGACGGTGATTGAACCAGTCAATGTAGGTCATGGTCGCGAACTCAACATCGTCGAGGCCTCGCCATGGCCCTTGCCGGTTGATGAGTTCCCATTTGTAGAGCCCGTTGAAGCTCTCAGCAAGAGCGTTGTCATAACTGTCGCCTTTGGAGCCGACCGACGCGATGATCTGGTTTTCAGCGAGGCGTTCGGAGTAACGCACGCTGAGATATTGCACGCCCCTGTCGCTGTGATGCGTGAGCTCGGATAGGTCCGCGCCGGCACGTTGACGGTTGAACACAGCCATTTCGAGCGCGTCGATCGCGAGGTCTGATCGCAGTGAGCGGGAGGCTTGCCAACCGACCACCATGCGCGAGTAGACATCGACCACGAACGCGACATACACCCAGCCAGAATGTGTCTTCACGTAGGTGAGATCAGCAACCCACAACCGGTTCGGTGCACACGCCCGGAAGTTGCGCTCCACGAGATCAGCCGGACGTTGTTGACGGTCATCAGTGACCGTGGTGACCGTGAACGTCTTGCCGCGGCGTGCACCCGACAGCCCGCGTGCACGCATCAACCGTTCCACCGTGCAACGCGCGACTCGAATGTTCTCCCGGTTCAGTTGAGCCCAAACTTTGTCCGCGCCATAGACGAAAAGGTTCTCGTCATAGACACGCTGGATCTCGACAATCAACTCTCGGTCACGCATGACACGCTGCGACAGCGGTCGCTTCCTGGCAACCCAATACGTGTTCGGGGCGATCATGCAACCATGCTCGCTGAGCACTCTGCAGATCGGCTCGACCCCAAACCTCGCGCGATGTTCGTCGATAAAAACAACTATCTCTTGGATTGGCGGTCGAGCTCCGCCCCGAAGAAAGCCGACGCAGCTTTCAAAATGTCGTTCGCCCGTCGCAGCTCACGATTCTCCCGCTCGAGCTCTTTGATCCGTGCTCGCTCCTCAGTCGTGACACCCGGACGCTTCCCAGCATCGGTCTCGGCTCGACGAACCCACAAGCGCAACGTCTCATGATTGACATTCAGCATCTTCGAGATCGACTCGATCGCTTTCCACTGAGACGGATACTCATGCTGATGCTCGAACACCATCCGCACCGCCCGCTCACGCACCTCCACCGGATACGGACCCGGCCTCTTTTGTCCTGACATAACTCCATCCTCTCAAAGGCTGGAGCAGTCACCGATCCCGGGGCGGTTCACGTTGAGCACTCCTGAGGGGCCCAATTTCGTGGATCAGTACGGCACGAACTCCTGCCAAGACCAAGCCGACAATGACCTTGATGGAAAGATCGACGCCGCTGACCCGTCGTGTGCCTGACTAGACGGACTACGGACTTCATTCATGTCGAGAGTTGCCGAGTCGCTTAGTTCGGCGCAAGGGGTCAAGAGCCAGATCTCGTTGCGCCTAACCGACGGCAAAGACGTGGTAACTC
>JBJTGN010000104.1:0-4566 GCA_046093905.1 Actinomycetota bacterium | reverse complement strand
ATCGAGTACCAGGTTCCGTGGATCTTCGACATCATCGGTGAAGCCGAAGCCTTGATCGTCAAGGGAGACGAGGGAATCGCATCGATCGCCGACCTCAAGGGCAAGACGATTGCCACCCCATTCGCGTCGACCGCTCACTTCAGCCTGTTGGCGGCGCTCGAGGATGCCGGCGTTCCGGAAGCGGACGTGAACATCATCGACAGCGAGCCCGACGCGATCACCGCGGCCTGGCTCCAGGGAGACATCGATGGCGCTTACGTCTGGGATCCGAATCTCTCGAAACTGAAGGCCGATGGCGGTGTCGTCCTGACCGACAGCAAGCAGCTGTCGGCCAAGGGCAAGACGACGTACGACTTGGCGATCGTGACCAACGAGTTCGCCGAGAAGTATCCGTCCGTCGTTCAGACCTTCATCGACGTGAACAACGAGGCGGTCCGCCAACTCGCTGAAGAACTCGACAAGGCCGCGGAGTCGAACGCCGCCGAACTGAACATCACAGCCGAGGAAGCCAAGACGCAGTTGGCCGGACTCGTGTTCTTGGATGCGGCGACCCAGGCGGGAGCCGACTACCTAGGTGGTGGACTGGCCACCAACTTGTACGCCGCAGCCCAGTTCAACAAGGCGCAGGGGAAGATCCCCGACGTTCAGGCCGAAGACGTGTACGAGGCCGCCGTCGTCACCACCTTCGCCGCCGCGGCGAAGTGACGAGTTCTTCACAGGTCGTGGAGGTCGGAGGCGAGCTACGCGCCGCTTCCGGCCTCCACATCAAGGAGGTCGCACACCGCTACGAGGGTTCGAGAGGTTCCACAGAGGCCCTCGAACGGATCGACCTCGAGGTCGAGGTCGGCGAATTCGTCGTCCTCGTCGGCCCATCGGGTTGTGGCAAGTCGACTCTCCTCGAAATCATCGCCGGCCTGAAACGGCCGACCTCCGGACAGGTGTTCCTCGACGGCAACGAGATCGTGGGTCCCTCCCGTCAGCGGGGGATGGTCTTCCAGCAATCGAGCTCACTGTTTCCGTGGCTCACCGTGCGACAGAACGTCGAACTCGGACTGCGTCTAGCCAAGATCGGCCGTGCCGCACGACGGGATCGAGCGGATGTCGAGCTCGAACGAGTGGGGCTCACGGATTTCGCCGAACATCGTCCGTACGAGTTGTCGGGCGGGATGCAACAGCGGTGCCAGATCGCGCGAGTCCTGGCGATCGAGCCCAGACTGTTGTTGCTCGACGAACCATTCGGTGCTCTCGATGCACTCACTCGTGAAGGTCTGCAGACGTCGCTTCGCGACATCTGGAAGACCACCCGTCGGACGGTGATCCTCGTGACTCACAGTATCGAAGAAGCAGTGCTGCTCGGAACGAGAGTGGTCGTTCTCGGGCGTCGACCTGGTCGGGTCATCCATGAGTACCGCCTTCCGTTCGCGCAGAGCGATCTGAGCACAGCCGAACTGCGATCCGATCCGCGTTTCGTCGAGGCGGCCCGTTCGTTGCGTTCGCACTTCTCATCGGCCAACTCCTCATCCAGCCAGACTGAAAGAGAAGGCACCCATGAGTAACGTCCGACTCCATTGGTTCTTGCCCTCGGCGGGCGACAGCCGCACAGTGATTCCGTTCGGGCCCGATGGTCACAGTCGACCTCCCACCATCGACTACATCGCGCAGATCGCCCAGGCCGCCGATCGACTTGGCTTCGAAGGCGTCCTCACACCGACCGGAACCTGGTGCGAAGACTCGTGGGTCGTGACTGCAGCGCTTCTTCGCGAAACCGAGCGCCTCAAATTCATCGTGGCCTTCCGACCGAATTCACTGTCGCCAACTCTGGCGGCGCAGAAGGCATCGACGTTCCAGAGAATCTCCGACGGTCGCCTCATGGTCAACATCGTGACAGGCGGTGACGCAGCCGAGCAGCGTCGATTCGGCGACTGGCTCGAACACGATGAGCGTTACGACCGAACGAACGAGTTCTTGTCGGTGTTCCGCGGCGCCTTGTCCGGACGACCATTCGACTGGAACGGCCGTTACTTCCATGTGGAGGGTGCGACGGTCGGGCGTTCTCCCGATGTCGACGTTCCGATCCTCTTCGGAGGAGCGTCGGAAGCGGCCGAACTGGTGGCAGCCGAACACGCCGACATCCACTTGGCGTGGGGCGAGTCGCCACTCGACATGGCTCCGTCGATCGAGCGGCTTCGCAAGCGGGCCCGTGAGCGCGGGCGAAATCTCGAGTTCGGAGTACGCCTGCATGTGATCACTCGCGACCGCAGCAGCGATGCGTGGGCCGAGACCGATCAGTTCATCGAATCGCTCGATCCTCAAGTCGTCGAACAGGCCCAGCGAGCGATGAAGAAGAGTTCATCGGTCGGTCAGCAGCGAATGCTAGCGCTCCACGGGGGTTCGACCGATCGACTCGTGATCCATCCGAACCTGTGGGCCGGATACGGACTGGTACGAGGAGGAGCCGGCAGCACTCCTCCAGATCGTGACGCCACAGTTCGTCGGGGACCACGTCTTCGCTCGGGCGGACGGTCGACAGTTCGAACCCGATCAGATGCCGCAAGCGCTCGGCGTAGGCGATCGTCTCGTCGAAGAGGTACTGCGTGTCCAACAGCACGATCCGGGCCGACGGAGCGTGCCCGGCCACCAGGTGAACCAATACCGGATCCTCGAAGGATCAGGTGAACACGAGGCCTCCCTGGAAACGGCGTTCGGCCCACTGCAGGATGGCCGGGGCGTCGTGCTCAGCGACGTCAGGGGGGAGGCAGGTCAGCATCGACTAAACGATATCCGAATTCCTGACAATTCTTATCGGATTTGGTCGAATTCGGGCTAGAGTGCTCTCGTGACCACGATCGACAGCGACAGAAGCCTCTGAACTCCCATCACCTGAAAGTTCGGTGCGGAATTCACCGCCGTCGACCTTCGCACCGATTTCGGTCCCGGGGAACTCCTCCAGCTCCTCGAGGAGCACTCGGTACTTGTTTTCTGCGACCAGCACCTGAGCCCCGCCGAGCAAGTGACCGTCGCCCGGCAGCTCGGCGAGCTGACACCAGCCCACCCGGTCGTGCCTGGGCACCCCGACCACCCGGAGATCCTGGTGCTCGATTCCAGAGAAGGCGGAAAGAATGCGAGATGGCACACCGATGTCACCTTCGTTCCGACTCCCCCGGCCGCCTCGGTTCTCGTCGCCGATCACGTACCCGTCTGGGGTGGAGACACCTGCTGGGTCGACCTCCGAGCTGCCTACGCGGCGCTACATCCAGCCTTGCGCGAAGCCATCGACAAACTCCAGGCGATCCACCGCATCTCGCCCCTCGCCTATTGGGGAGAGCCCTTCGACACCGGCCTGAACCGCGAGGACGCCCAGAAGTTGTATGACGATGCCCTCCGCGTGCCACCAGTGGTCCACCCGGTGGTTCGAGCCCATCCCTCGACACGACGACGTTCCTTGTTCGTGAATCCAGGATTCACCTCACACATCGCCGGTCTGTCACGCATCGAAAGTGACGGACTTTTGGATCTGCTGTACCGGCACTCCACCTCACCCGAGTTCATGTTGCGACATCGCTGGAAGCCGGGCGACGTGGTGTTCTGGGACAACCGCGCCACCATGCACTACGCGATCGACGACTACGGGACCGCCGAACGCCGGATGCGCCGGGTCACCGTCAAGGGCTCGACACCATTCGGGCCCGATGGATCATTGAGCCGTATCGTTGACGATCCCAAAGAGACGGTGCGGTGATGCCCGAAGCCCTGATCTACTTCCTGGCGATCTCCCTGGCCGTGGCCCTGGTGATCGCTCTCGATGCGCGTCGCTCGGTTGCGGTGGAGGGTGACGAAATCGTGGTGGTCGAGTTCGGCCGCAAGCGCACACTGCACAAGGACGACATCAAGACGGCGACACTCCGTCTCGATGCTCTCGGCTCACCCGTTCTCGTTGTCGTCGGATCGAAGCCGAGCGAATCGGTCGTAGTCCCTGTCCCTCGACGAGTCCATGAGGACACCGATCTCCGTCGAGTCGTGGACGTGATCAAGGGAACTGCCGAAAGAGGAGCAGACGTTCATCCCGACGTGCTCTCCCTGTGACTAGGTGAACGAGGACTGGGAGACGGGTCGACGACGTCCTTGCCAATGGTATTCGGACCAACGATGACCGATCTCTCTGTCAGAATGGTGCCACCGGATACGGCCCCTTCGCGAAAACTCCGACAGATTCGGGTCGATCGGTGCGTTGGCGACGCGCAAAATGGCGCCCGGTTCAGCGGAGTGCGCGCGTCGGCTGACCTTCGCCTTGACGAATATATATCGGCTCACCTGGCGTCGTCTGCCGATCGTTGACCCGGCAACAGCATCAGCCCGCCATACCCACTTTCCATTGCGCTCGAAGACCGAGCCATCTGCCGTACGTCGTGCTGTCTGTGTTCTCATGTGCGTACCAGTCGTCCGTGTCGATCACGGCGACTCGTCGGACTGGGCATCACGAGACGAACGGATGTCGGGCTGTGCGCGTTCTGTGCGCGTCCCAGCCGTAGGTCGCAGGTTCACATCCTCAAAAGTGAGGAAAACCCA
>JBJTGN010000103.1:0-2072 GCA_046093905.1 Actinomycetota bacterium | reverse complement strand
GGTAGGCCTCGACGGCCGCGCCAGACCAGAAGGGCGCCTGATATCGGTTCGGGTCAGCCGAGGTGACCGCACCCCACCGCATGGCGTCAATGAAACCGGCGAGATCGGAGGGATCGTCGAAGCCGTCGGGGTTGATGTGCTCCGGTAGGCCCTGGGCCGGCGTGACGGTCTGGCCGACCTCCAGTTCCCAGATGACCGACAGCTGCTCGCCGAGGCGGTCCTCGTCGAGGGACTGGAGTTCGACGACGTGATTCAGTTGGGCGCTGGCCTCATCTGCCGGGCTTCGGGGAAGACCCTGGACCTGGACATTCGCTACTGCCCAGGACGAGCCTCTGACCTCGACGACCTGGCCGGGCTCGGGCAGTGTGCTCGCCGTGGTCAACGCAAATCCTCCCCTACCTGTCTCCTGGGATTAGCCCAGGCAACGGACGTAGAAAACATACCGTCGTGCTGGGACAGAGAGGCGCTGATCTGCGGTGCGCGGCGCACATGCACTGGTGGACCAGGGGCCCTGAGGACCGTTGCTGCGGCTACACCTCGCCACTGATGTGTTCGGTATACGCGTGCATATCAGCCACAACTTGTCTGCCGAGGTCAGTGAGTTCCATAGGCCGTCCACGTTGGGCTCGAACGAGAAGCTGGCCCCCGATCTCACGCTCAAGCCGGCCGATCTGGACGGAGAGGACGGACTCAGACGTATTCAGTTCGGCCGCGGCGTCCGTAACGGTTCTGAACGCCACAAGCTGGGAGAAGCGTCGCAACCGCTTTGAACCCCCTGCGCTCTCCAGCGCGGGCCTGATCAGTTCGGGCGCTTGCGCAGATTGCCGCGGCGCGGCGAGTGCATCTTCGTGACTGGGTCCGCCTCGGCTTCGCAGTGGGATTCCGGCTTCGTGCGCCCAGCGTGACACTGCGGACGTGCTTACTCCGCAGTCCTTGGCGATAGCGGGAAGTGGACGGGCCTGGTTGACGTATTGCTCGTATAGCCACTCCGGGTCGTAGGCGTGGGTGGCGGGGCGGCCGGGTCCACGTAGGGGCATCGCGTAGTCGGCGGCAAGACGCGCAAGGGTCTGTCGGCTGACTCCGACTGATGCTGCGACTTCGCGTAGCGATTGGCCCTGGCGGTGGTAGAGGTCACGGAACCGTTCTTCTGTGAGCACCCTCTTCGCGTAACGGAATGCGCCGGCACGTCGCGGCCTCGCGGCTAGGCCATCGGTGTTTGGGGCGAGCGAGGTCGGTGTTGGGTGGGTCTGGAGGGCGTAGCGGACGGTATCCAGGGTCGTGCCCAGCTCGGCGGCGATGTTGCCCAAGCGAACCCTGTTCCGGGTGCGGTGGTGGAGATTCGGAATGGACACTGCGTCGGGATCGGGTCCAGGGAGCCGGGGGTCGTTGAGGAACGAGGCGGGTGGAGTCCAGTGCACTGGTTCGTCCTCGATGCCGTTGTCTATGAGGAACTTCTCGGCGTAGCGGTTGAGTTCATCGGCCAGCTCAGTGGTGAGGAAACGGGGGAAGTTAGCGACTTTCTTTGCTGTGCCGTAACTATCGGGCGGGAAGGGGCCAGCAGCGGCTGGTAGTCCGCTGAGTGTTTCGAAGAGATAGCGTCGGACGGTCCGTGCGCGTGCGGTCTGTTCGCCTGGTGTCGCGGTATCACGGGAGATGCGTGACCACTGACGGTCGGGCATTAGCTCCGTGTAGTCGAGGTGGCGGCGCCGGCAATAGTCGATCGGCGGGCGATTCTGATCCAGGTATTGCGCGATTCGAATGAGTGCCATCCGGATGCTGGCCCAGTTTGGATCTGCCTGAAGACCTTGAAGCACATAGGAGACAGCGCGTCCGCTGATGGGGCTATGGAGCAGTTCGGCCGCTTCTGCCAGAGTGTGTTTGCTGTTGATCAGCAGGGTGGCGCAAGAAAAGGCGGGCCGCAGTTCCCTTTGCGTGCGGGTGGGAATCCCCAGTGGAAGGGACCACGCCGGCCACAGCATGGTCGGCAGTCGGCCGGCGAATGCCGTGGTTTCGGCGCTGGTCCTGTTTGGTCTGGCCGGCATCTCGGATCCGATGCGGTAGCGCAGTTGATC
>JBJTGN010000102.1:0-1878 GCA_046093905.1 Actinomycetota bacterium | reverse complement strand
GCGGCCCCGGATGCGCCCACCCAGCCGAACAACGCCGAGTCGATCGCCTGGTCGGCCGAGGAGTGGACGGCGAAGACGGTGACGGAGTGGTGATCGGCCAGCCGCCCGGCGGCTAGGAGCATCCCCGGAGCGACGTTCAGTGGCTCGGACACGGGCCGGTCCCACTCGAGCTGAGTGCAAAATCCCCTGGCAACGAAAAGTAACAGCGAACGGGCTTTGCGCAATTCACCGGGGAGCCGCAATCTGGTGGTCCCGGCTGGGATCGAACCAGCCGCAGAGCACATTTGAGCGTGTCACCCCAGACCGCCATCGGCCTGCGTATAGGGGCACATATCAGCACTTCAATCGGCTTTTTCGGCCAGCTCGCCGAGGTTGGATTCTGCGAGATTCCGCGGGGGTCTGCGGGAGTCGATGTTGTGCACGAGTTGTGCAAAGTTGTGCAGGAGGATTGAGGTGACCGCCGAGCATGGGCAAGGCCAGAAAGCAACCACGGCGACTGTCCTTCGGGAGAACCCGATGGCAGTGCCACAAGTGCTTCGGGCACCCGCACTCGCGCTTCCCCTTGGCCATCTCACCCCCTGCCTAAGGGCAATGTAGCGGCCCGACCGGACAGGAAACTGGAACTGAGCCACAGCTGCCGGGGTGGCTCGAAGGTGCGCCTTACATCCGACTCGTTAGAGGTCCGCCGCCGCCGTGAAACGGCACGCGACGCCTGCGTGGTCACTAAGCCGACCCACATGATCAGAGGATGGCCAATCGTTCCTCGATTCGAGTAGGAGCCAAAGGTTGGTCACGATGTGGTCGATATGGGGTCCGTTCGGCAGCGGGCCAGCGGTATGGAAACTCCAGCCCGCCAAGACCTCGTTGAGGCGCTCGGCGACACGGATCGGCTGGCGAACCCGCGGAATGCGCTGGTTGAAATCGCCGGCGATGACCGTCGGAACACGGTCTTCGAGTTCGGCCAGCAGCACCTGCAACCTGTCTAGGAAATCCATGTGTTCCGACCAGGGTTCGGCATCGGCACGTCCTGTGTTAACGTGGGCATCACGCCAGGGAATACAGACTCCCACGACCTGAACCGGTCCATTCGCTGTCTCCGCTGTTGCCACCACCAGCCGACCGCGGGTGGCACCTTCCACGCCGGTGAAGTCAGGTTTCAGTGGGTGACGCGACCAGACGATAACTTTCCGCCGAGAAGGATACGTCCCATAACCCCAGTCCCCGCCTGCGTCCACGGAGACGCCGGTGCTCGGAAGAAGTTCCCGAACCCCTTCCGTGACAACCGCGATGTCAGCATTTGCCGTCTGCAGGATCGCTGAGATCCGCTGACCGCGATCACCGCCCGGCGTCGCCCACCAGGTGTTCCACGTCATCACGGAGATCACAGTTCAACCTGATGGTCGGTCGTGTAGAAGGCTGACTGTGTGCCACGATCTCTCACGAGTCGGCGGCCTTCCGAGGCGCAGCGGGATCGTTATCAGTAGCCCAGGCGATCACCTCCGAAACTACCTTCCGGATGCTTGGGAGTTCGACGCCGGCCAGGTCGAGAGCATGGACGACTTTCCGCACGCCGTCGGCAGTAGTAAGCGGCAAACGGTAACGCTCGAATGCATAGGTTTTCCAATTCACAGACTCGCTCTTGCTTTTACCCTCCGCAAGACGGCACTCCTCCCGAAGCTCCTGCCACTCAGGGAATGGACCACCTAGGTAAGTTCGGATCGCATCGACGGGTAGGGCGAACAGCAGATCCTGCTCGGGCACCCCGAAGAGGGCAGGTGGTGGCAGACCTCGCTCCTCGAAACGTTCGATGAGCTTAATCACTTTCTTCTCTTCTTCTTTGCGCTTGTTCTTGGATCGCTGCCACATCGTCTCGATGAC
>JBJTGN010000101.1:0-2221 GCA_046093905.1 Actinomycetota bacterium | reverse complement strand
GTGCCACCCACGTGAGCATCGACTCGGGACGCCTCTGATGAGCGACCTGCCCCAGCACCCTCTGATCGATGCGGTGAAGCCCGTGCTCGACATGCTGGGCGCCCAGATCATCCCCGTGGAGGATGCGCTCATCAGCGACCGTGCCCTCGAGTGGGAGGGGCAGATCATTGCCGCCGTGCGCCTGCCGCGCCTGCAGGGGGCCCTTGACCGGCTGATCCGCAATGCCGAACTGGAGCTCGGTGGCCCGCTGGACACGCTCTCCCGGGAGGACAAGCAGCGGGCCATCCGCCTGCTGGACCAGAACGGGGCGTTCATCCTGCGCCGCGCCGTGGAGGATGTTGCCGACGCCATGGGTGTCTCGCGGATCACGGTCTACAACTACCTGAACGCCCTACACCGCTAGGCCACCCGGGGGCGTCACACCCCTCTGTCAGACTTAGCCGGTGGAAATTGTCATTGTTGTCCTTCTTGTCGCTGTCTTTGCTGCTGTCGTCTTCTTCGGCATCCAAGTCAGCAAGGGCAAGCAGGGTCCTGTCGCACAAGCCCCAAGCGTGATGGCCCCGCCCGTTGACATCGCCCCGATCGTTGAGGCGGTCAAGGCTGCGATTGATGTCGGCGCCATCAGTGCCGGTGTCCAGGGAGCAGTCGAGACCCAGATTCTCAAGACTGCGACAGAGGCTCTCGCCAAGAACAATGAGCAGGCAGCCAAGCAAGCTACCGAGAGACTCGAGACCCAGGGCTCCAAGATCGAGGACCAGACGAAGCTGCTCCTCCAACCGTTCGCAGCCCAGGTGGAGGCTCTCACCAAACAGGTGTCCGCACTGCAGGAGACGTACGCCAACGAGAGGGGCACGATCGAGACCCTGGCGAACCAGCTCGGCGGCCTGCAGGACACGACAACCTCACTCCGCAATGCGCTGAAGTCCCCCACTGCACGTGGCTCGTGGGGTGAGAACCAACTCCGCAATGTCATCCGCATCGCTGGCATGGAGAACTACTGCGACTTCACGGAGCAGTTCACCGGCAACGAGAACGAGCGTAACCAGCGCCCCGACGCAGTCATCAACCTTCCGTCCGGCGGCCGGATCGCAGTGGACTCGAAGGCACCGCTCAATGCATACCTACGCATGCAGGACGCCACGGACACCGCCACACAAGATGCCGAGCTGAAGCAGCACGCCCGCGACATGCGAGCGCACGCGAAGGCTCTCGCGGAGAAGAAGTACTGGGACCAGTTCGGTCACAACACCCCTGACTTTGTGGTCATGTTCGTGCCCGGTGAGGGCTTTGTGGCTGACGCAATGAAGGCCGACACCACCCTCCTTGCCGATGCACTTCAGGGCCGCGTCCTCATCGCGTCGCCCGTCAATCTCATTGCTCTACTCCTCACCATCGCAAAGGGCTGGCAGTCGCACAAGCTGAACGAGCAGGCAGAGGTTGTGGCCAAGCTTGGCGGTGAGCTGTACGAGCGCGTGGGCAACGTCCTCGAGGAAGTGTTGAAGATGGGCCGAGCCATCGGCACCACCAATACCGCCTACAACGACATGGTTGCCTCTCTCGAGGGAAGGCTGCTCGTCACGCTCCGCCGGTTCAAGGAAATGGGCGTGGTGCAGGAGAACACTCCGATCAAGGAGATCTCGCCGGTTGACAAGACTCCGCGTCCGCTCACGTCGCCCGAGGCGCAGAAGCTCGACGAGCCCAAGGAACTTGGCTCTTAGGGCACCCAGTACTGGTCGATGCCCACGGTGCGGCCGTTCTCCACGGTCACGACGAACGGGAAGCTCGTCCACACATAGCCCGCAGGCACGTCCACCTGCTCGTGCCTTACCAGTTTCGTCAGGGTCTGCAGGCTCACGCGGTAGCTGATGCCGGGGCCCTCCGGCCTTGCAATCGAGACCCACTCCACGTCGTCAGCCAGCAGGAACTGGCGGGTCAGGTTGTCCACTGCGTAGTCGTTCGCGCAGTCGGCCTCCATGCCCTGGTCAGCGGCCCACTTCTCGCAGGTGTCGCCGAACCTGGCCATGGTCACCTCGAACACCACCTCACCAGAGCCCAGCACCTCATGCAGCGTGGCCCAGTAGCGGCCGTCAGGCAGCACCCGATCCACCGGAATCGGTTCGGCCGTGGAGCCACCCAGATCGAGGACGGGTTTGGTCTCGGACCATTCCTTCGGTTCGTCGGTCCCAGGGGTCCCGCAGGCTGTGAGCACGGCCAGCAACAA
>JBJTGN010000100.1:0-7557 GCA_046093905.1 Actinomycetota bacterium | reverse complement strand
GGAGGCGCGCAGCGACTCGCCCCCACCCCAGCCGCCGTGGGATCACCCCTCGACCCCGACCGTTCCCCCGTTCTGGCGTATCGCCGTCAGGGCACCACTGTCGTTCTCGACGAACCCACACGACTCGGCAGCTCTCGACAGAGCCTCGATGCCAAGAGCCCCGCTGCCGGCGAACAAATCGACCACCACCGCTCCCTCGAGCGCACCCAGACTCGACAACGCATTGAAGACCGCTTCTCTGGTTCGGTCAGTCGTGGGCCGGGTCGACGACCCCTCTGGAGCAACCAGATTTCGGCCGCGCAATGATCCTGCAACGACTCGCATTCCCTCATCGTAATGACCCGAATATCGAGGCCCCTCGAACGTCGGGCAGACTGCAGGCGTGGAACTCGAGAAGGAAATCGTCTGCGTCGACTGCGGAGGTCGCTGTTTTCTCATTTCCTATCCCCCCGAAGACGGTCTCTGGTTTCCCGGCGACATCGTGACCTATCGATGCCAGGACTGCAGAGATCGCTGGGATCTCGTCCTTCCAGACTCTGCCGACGTCGACGATCCCGAGTGAGAGCCCTGAACCTGATCCGAGCCACGTTCCCGCAGGCCGAGAGTTCCCGGGACTTCTCGCGTCCGATACTCGTCTTCGGAGTCGTCCTCTACGTCACGCGAGTCATTGCGTCAGGCTGGAGAACTGGGTTCCCGTCGTTCTTCCCCGACAGTTCGTCCTATGTCGGAGTGAGTCGTCTCGGACCGTTCGATCCAACTTTTTGGGCGGCCGAAAGACCGATCGGCGTTCCTCTCGCGCTGTGGCTCACAGGTGGCAACCATCGGCTCTTCTTCCTCCTGCAGACCGTTCTGTTCGCCGTCTCTGTCGCCTACTTGTGCTCGGTCGTGCTGAGAGCAATCACACCGAGGTGGCTCGCCTGGATCACGACTGCTGTGATCGCCTCGGTGTGTGTTCATCCCCGATTCGGACTGTGGAACCTCGAGATCCTGAGCGAATCGCTGTCATTGTCGTTGTCGATTCTCATCTTCGCAATATGGCTTCAATTCGCCCGACGTCCGACCAGGCGCCACCTCATCTCTGGCATCACCGCGATCGTCGTGTGGATGTCGATCCGCGATGTCCACATCCTCGCAGGACTCGTGGTCGCATCTGCCCTCCTCATTGGAGGACTCACCTGTCGCACATGGACTTTGCGCAAGACGGCGCTCATCGGATCGGCAGTTCTTGCAATCTTTTCTTCCTACGTTCTCCTTGCGCAGGGTTCGAGCAACAGAAACCTCTACCCGCTGATCAACAACATCGGAGAACGCGTACTCCCCAATGAAGAACTGCTCGAAACTTTTGCCTCGCGACAGATGCCGATCGACGAAGCCCTTCTCGAGCGAACCGGGGACGACACATGGTCCAATGACCAAGCATTCTTGAGGTCTGCTGAACTCGAACGCTTCCGGACGTGGGCAGACGAGCACGGTCAGCGGGCACTGTTGACGTCACTCGTCGTCGATGCCCCGTACTGGATCGACACCACCGGAGATGCCCTTCATTCGTCTCTCCCCCTCGACTTCTCCGAGTACGACAGACACTCGACAACCGAGCGCCTCCCCACTCGACTCTTCTGGGTCCAAGGACCTCGCACATCGGCCCAACTCGCGCTTTGGGGACTGGTGTCCATCGCTTCACTCGCCGTCATGTTCGGCACCTCCCGCCGGCGGAAGATCGGGGACGAAATCCCTGGAGAATTCCGCAAGCACTCGGGGATCATCGCCGTTGTCGGATTCGTCGCTGCTGCAGCGGATCTCTTCGTATCGGCATCTGGCGACTCGGTCGAGGTTCAACGTCACCTTCTCGGACCGATCCTGCGTCTCAGCCTGCTCGTCATCGTCACGTCAGCATTGGGCACGAGCGCACTCATTCGAATCATCGGGCGAATCATCAGGCGAATCATCGGGCGACTCATCGGGCAACTCTTCCCGACTCGTTTTCGTTCTTCACGTCCATGTCCCGATGACGATCAGCCGAAGCGTCCTGCATCGATGTCGGGTTCGATCGCCATATCTCTGGCCGCCGTCGGAGCGTTCGGAACCTGGGTCGCTCTCGAACACCGGTCGCAGGATTTCGACCCCCAATATGCGCGAACGATCATCGAGAGAGCAGCGCGGTTCGGTGGCACGTACTACCAGAACGGAATCCACAACAAGGGGCCCCTCGAAACAGTCGTCTACGACTCAGCGAGAATGTTCACGAACTTCGACACCTACTGGTTCGGCATCTCGACCTATGTCATGGCCGTGTCGATCGTCCTCGGTCTCGCGGCTGGGACGATTGCCCACTGGCTGGGAGCATCCCGACGATTTGCAGTCACTTCCGCAGCGTTGGTCGTCACACACTTCGCGCTGTCCGAGAGCGACTATGCAGGGGTTCTCTACAGCCGCAACATCACGACCGCGCTTCTCGCCATCGTCGTTGCGGCAACCTTGTGGGAGAAGCCTTGGCAGAAGCCCCGTTACGCGAATGCGACGTACGTGGCTCTCCTTGTCCTCCTCGGCCTGGCTGTTCAGACGCTCCTCACGACCGTCTTCGCAGCGATTGTCGTGGGGGCCTTCCTCTACGTGCGGCGCTCTACAGCGACGACTCTGCGCCAACCGCTCCTGGCAGCATTGGTGACGGCAATAGCAACGATTGCCTCGGCTCCTGCTTGGTACGCGATTCGCGAATCCTTCGCCGAATTCTGGTCGAACTGGTGGACGTACGCCGGCTACATGAGCTCGAGTACCGGACGAAGTCTCCTCAACCAGATCGGGCTCGGTGGAGAGAGGTTCTTCGGCTACTACCAAGACCGACCAGGTGTCGCACTTCTGATCATCGTCCATCTCGTGCTCGTGGCAAGGAGTTGGCGAGCAATGACAACCGGTGAACGCACCGTCCACACGACGCTGCTCGCCTGGCTGTGTGCAGGCTGGATCGAACTCGTCCTGTCACAGCGGTATTCGAGTCATTACTTCTCCGTCGTCGCTGTGCCGACCTCATTCATCGGTGTCGCCGTCGCAGTCCTCCTCTACCGGGAACTTCGTCGAGCCGATGAACCTCTCGACACCAGACCGCGGTCATGGTGGGCATCGATCGCCTGCGTCATCGCGCTGATCGCCGCACAAGGAACTCAGTTGGCCTGGATCGCCGTCGAAGGTGCAGGGCGATTCCGCAACACCGAGAAATACGTGCAAGCACGAAACGACGTACGAAGCGGGAAACACTGGACCCACCAAGGGGTCATCGATCTTGTCTCTTCCAATGACGACCCTCTTCTCGCATGGACGATGTATCCATGGACGTATCTCGACCATCGGCGAGTGCCCGCAACGAGATTCAGTTGGAAGTCCTTCATGATCGGCGAGGTCTACTTAGGCCGGACGTCACCCGAATACGTCCTCGATCGAACCTGGGAATGGTTCGAACAAGACATCGACGAATCGCGTCCGGCAGTCTTCGCCCGTCCCCAGGTCACCGATCTCGTACCGGCGACGCCCCTGTCGGCGCTGGTCGCGGAGGAGTTCTCCACCGTGTTCGCTGATGACGACATCGAAATCGCGTGGAGAAACGAGTTGTGGGAGACCGCAACAAGTTCCTCGCCGACGAGTGAATCGATCGACCTCGCCGACCTCCCATCGTCGTGGAGTCGCAACCCCTCGGGCGGCACGATCATCGCCGAGAACGTCGACGCCGAATCTGACGGCGTCACCTGGGATGTGGATCTGTCGTGTCGAAAGTTGTCGACTCGCATCGTTCGAAGCTCACCCGCCGACCCCATGGGACTCACTTTCCGTTTCGATTCGCCTGATGAGAAAGCACGTGCGGTATCGCTGAACGTCGATTTCGATCGAGCGTGGTCGGCACTCCACGATGATGCCGTCGTCGATTCGCCTGTCGAACTGGACGCCACGGTTCTGAATGCATCGAACCGCACTTCGCTTGTCGTCACACTCATCGTCACGAAGTCTGCTGCGGCAGTCATCGTCGACGATCGCATCGCGGCTGCCATACCGTTGGTCGACGGGACTCGAGTCACGATCAGCCCGACGGTGGACGAAACCGAGTTCACCACCCCAACCATCCGACGTCTCGACAGCTTCGCAGGCTGCAGTCCGAAACAGCAATAGTCGGCATGATTCGCCGCGGCTGGCGACCCATACTCAGTTCTTCGTGAGGAATTGCTCGTCTTCGGGCCGCAAGAGAAGTTGGAGTTCGTCCATCAACTCCGAGTTCTCGACAAGTTCTGGATCGATCTCGACAATCTCCCGAGCCGCTTCTCTCGCCAGTTCCACCAATTCACGATCGCGTCGCAACGAAGCAAGGCGGAGATCACTTCTTCCCTTTTGCTCCTTGTTCATCAAAGTGCCCTCGCCGCGCAACTCGAGATCGACTTCGGCCAGATGGAATCCGTCATCAGATTCGACGAGAGCATCGAGACGGGGATTCGCGTCGGGGATCAATGACGGCTCGGACTTCGGCATCGACACGAGCCAGCAAAACGACTCATGTGCACCTCGACCCACTCGACCGCGCAGCTGGTGCAACTGCGCGATACCGAACCGGTCGGCGTCGAGGATCACCATCTCCGTTGCATTCGGAACATCCACGCCCACCTCGATCACCGTGGTCGAAACGAGGACATCGGTCTCGCGCGAGCGAAATCGGTCCATGACCTCTTCCTTCTCACTTGGCTTCATTCGACCATGCAGAAGATCGACCGAGAGATTGGGAAACTCGTCGATACTCAAGCGTCGAAATGTCTCTTCGGCTGAGGACAGTTCGAGCGTCTCGTTGTCATCGATCAGTGAGCACACGACATACGCCTGTCGACCGCTCGAGATCTGCTCTCGGACATGGTTCCAGACCTCGACCTCTCCGGCAGGATCCGATACGCGCCGGGTGAGGATTGGAGTCCGACCCGCTGGTTTTTCATCCAACACGCTGACGTCCAAGTCTCCGTACACAGTCATCGCAGCAGTTCTCGGAATCGGCGTAGCAGTCATGACGAGAACGTCAGGCACTGCACCCCCATCTTCGCCCTTCGATCGCAGCGCGGCGCGCTGCTCGACTCCGAAACGATGCTGCTCGTCCACCACTACGACTCCGAGATTCGCGAACGCGACCGACTCCTGAATCAGAGCATGCGTGCCAATGACCACATCGATCGTTCCTTCGGCGATGCCGGCGAGAATCTCACGACGTCGTTCTCCAGTCACGCTGCTGGTGAGCAGTTCCACTCGTAATGGTCTCTCCCCCAGGAGGCTCCCCGGCTCTGTCACCATCATGCCCGCAACGAGGTTCGATACTCCGGCTACGTGCTGTTCAGCCAGGACTTCGGTCGGAGCCATGAGCGCGCCTTGATATCCGCCTTGAACCGCAACCAGCAAAGCTGTCACAGCAACGACTGTCTTTCCGGATCCCACGTCACCCTGCAAGAGACGATGCATGGGGTGGGGACCAGCAAGGTCGTTCTCGATTTCTGCAATCACTCGGCTCTGTGCGCCCGTGAGCGAGTACGGCAGACGGGCATGAAACGCTCGAACGAGATCGCCGTCGACAACATGGCGAATACCCACAGAATCGCGTTCGAAAGCTCGCTTGCGCATCATCAAGACGAGTTGGACGCGAAGCAGTTCATCGAACGCCAGCCGTCGACGTGCGCCCTCCTTGTGAGCAAAACTCTCGGGAAGGTGGATCCCGATCAAGGCGTCGTGGCGACCCATCAGTCGATACCGCTGGACGATGTCCGACGGAACCGGATCGCTGATTCCTCGCTCGCGACATTTCTGCAAAGCAATGCCAACGACTTTTCGAATGTCCTTCGAGGTCAGATTCACCTTGTCGCTCTGTGAATAGACCGGAAGAATGGGAAGCGGCTGCTCGAGTGCATCCTCGAGTTGATCGAGCATCGGATTCACCATCTGGCGCACACCATTGAAGTAGCTGACCCGACCGAAGACCACGACCGTGTCACCCGCTTTCATCGACTGGCTGCGCCATGCCTGATGGAAGAACACGAGAGCCATTCGTCCCGACTCGTCTTCGATCGTTGCATTGACGCGTACAGGTCCGCGGCCGCGGATCGGAGCTGAGACACTCTTGATCCTGCCGATCACGACCGTGTCCAGTCCCTCTTGGGCATCGGCGATCGATGATTCACGCGTGCGGTCGATCCATCGCCGCGGATAATTCATCAGAACATCGAGGACGGTCTCCATTCCGAGAGCAGCGAAACTCTTGCCTCGCTTGCCGTCCCCAACCGACTTGATCTCGGTCACAGATTTCGACGCGAGTTCCGACAGTGTGATCGGGCTCGATCCGGACTTGTCGCTCACGAGTTCGCAGTCCGATCGCGTCTCGTCATGTGGTCATTCGACGCCGAAGAGGTACGGATACAGCGGCTGATTGCCACGGTGGCATTCGACTTGGACGTCCGGGTGATTCTCCACGAGAAATGCCTTGATCGCCTCAGTCGACGTCGGATCTGCATCGGTACCTTCGATCACTGTCACGCTTTCACTCTTGGCGGTGACCAAGTGCCCGAGCAACGACTTGCACGCCCCTTCGACGTTCGAGTCAACCGCAACGATTCCGTCACCACGCACGAGCCCGATCCAGTCACCGGCCGTCACCGGGCCGGCATCGCTGTTCGAGTCGCGTACTGCCTGGGTCACTTCGCCAGTCGACATGCTGGAAATTGCTTCGACCATCGCCGCATGGTTGTCGACGACTGAAGCTTCTGGGTCGTACACCACGAGAGCAGCCAAGGCCTCGGGCATGGACCGAGTCGGCACGACGAGCACCTCGCGCGATGTCAGCGCATCGAGTTGTTCCGCAACGGGGATGATGTTCTTGTTGTTCGGAAGCACGATCACCTGTCGCGCGTTCACGTGCTCGACCGCATCGAGCATCTCGCCAGTCGAGGGGTTCAGGGTCTGACCACCAGTCACGATCCCTTGGACTCCGAGTTGACCGAACACCTCCTCGAGGCCGCTGCCACTGCACACAGCAACAACCGCGGTCGTCACTGCCGGAAGCCCTGCCGCAGCAAGCTGCCCGTCCATCGCTGCGTGACGCTCCGCAACCTCTTCGAACAGGTCGGTGACGCGAATCTGCTTCGGTCTTCCACCAAGGTCGATTGCTGCCTCGATCGCAGCTCCGATGTCGTTCGTGTGGATGTGGCAGTTCCACAAGCCGTCACCGCCGACGACCACGATCGAATCACCGATCTCGCCCCAGTCGCTCTTGAACGATCCGATCTTGTCGTCGTCCAAGTGCAGGAAATACATGACTTCGTAGCGAAGATCTGCGACGGAATTCTCGTCATGGCGGTCTGGAGCTGTGAGAGATGCCGAGACGACCGAATGCTTCTCGAGCGACGCCGACTCTTCTGCGGTCTCGGGCTCCGGCATGGGTTCTCCGTCGACAACGTTCAGCGCAGCGTCGAGGAGGAGAAGGAAACCAGCGCCGCCTGCATCGACCACCCCCGCATCTTTCAGGACCGGAAGCATGTCGGGCGTGCGGTCGAG
>JBJTGN010000099.1:0-1996 GCA_046093905.1 Actinomycetota bacterium | reverse complement strand
GAGATCGTTGGTTTGCGGGATACGCAGAAGACGACGTGTACGGGTGTGGAGATGTTCCGCAAGCTTCTCGATGAGGGTCAGGCTGGTGACAATGTGGGTGCGTTGTTGCGTGGCACGAAGAAGGAAGATGTGGAACGCGGTCAGGTGTTGTGCAAGCCGGGTTCGATTACGCCGCACACTCATTTCGAGGGTCAGGTGTATGTGTTGAACAAGGATGAGGGTGGCCGTCACAAGCCGTTCTTCAACAATTATCGTCCGCAGTTCTTTTTCCGTACGACGGACGTGACGGGCACTGTGCAGTTGCCGGCTGGGACTGAGATGGTGATGCCTGGTGACAATGTGCAGATGACTGTCGAGTTGGGTAAGCCGATCGCGATGGACGAGGGTTTGCGTTTCGCTATTCGTGAGGGTGGCCGGACCGTGGGCGCGGGTCGCGTCACCAAAATCATCAAGTAGTTTCGAAGATTCGACGGACCGGAGACTGACATGCCCAGGAATGACAAAAGGGTGAAGATCACCCTCGAGTGCACAGAGTGCAAACGACGCAACTACATCACGATGAAGAGCAAGATCAACGATCGTGAGCGGCTGGAGATGAAGAAGTACTGCAGCCACGACCGCAAGCACACGAATCACAAGGAAACTCGCTGAGGAAAAGTGGCAACTGAGGGCAGTAGCTCAGCTGGTAGAGCATCGGTCTCCAAAACCGAGGGTCGGGGGTTCGAGCCCCTCCTGCCCTGCTCAGCGCCTTTTTCCCAGCACGTTTCATGAAGACGACATCCGCTTGTCACCTTGCCTCGGCAAGAGAGCGGCGAACACAACGAACAGACGGGTAAACGCCATGGCGATGGAACTGAATCGAGAGCAGAAGCGCCATCTGAAGAAGATGGGTCAGCTCGATGAGCAGGGGAATCCTGCCCGTCAGCCGCGTGTTGCCAAGGCTCGTGAGGAGCGAACCGGCCCCCGCAAGTATCTGCGCGAAGTCCGCGAAGAGATGAGCAAGGTGGCTTGGCCGAAGTGGCCGGAAATTCGCCGGTACTCGATCGTCGTCCTCGTCACGGTCGTGATCTTCACTGCGCTCATCGGTGGTGCCGACACTGTGATCGGTATTTTCACCGACTGGCTGTACGAGAACTGATGATGGACGAGAACATGTCGATGAGCGAAACCGATTTGGGATCTTCGGGCGCGGATGCACCAGAAGCCGAGCCCCAGGTGTTCGATCTCCGTGAGACGAGTCGTGACAACGCGGGCTCCGAATCGGATATCACCGATGACTACGAAGACATCGAGGACGAAGACGGGGTCGACCGCAGCAACCCGTGGAGCCGTCCCGGTCAGTGGTTCGTGGTTCACACGCAGGCCGGTTACGAAAAGAAGGTCAAGGCCAACCTCGAAGCTCGAATTCAGTCGATGAACATGGAGGATCGGATCTTCGAGATCAAGATCCCGATGGAGGACGTCGTCGAATTCAAGGGCGGCCGCAAGCAGACCGTGCAAAAGAAGGTTTTCCCGGGCTACCTGCTCGTTCGTTGTTCCATGGACGACGAGAGTTGGTATTGCGTGCGCAATACCCCGGGGATCACGGGTTTCGTCGGCCAGAGCCAGAAGGGTCAAAAGCCGACCCCTCTTTCACGCCGCGAAGTCGAAACGTTCCTGTCGGCCAAGGGTGACGGTCAAGAAGCGGCTGCCCGTCGCAAGCCGAAACTCGAGTTCGAGGTCGGCGAGAGCGTCCGTGTCAAGGAAGGGCCGTTCGCAGATTTCTCGGGTCAGATCGCAGAAATCAATGCCGACCACATGAAGTTGAAGGTTCTGGTCAATATCTTTGGTCGAGAGACCATGGTGGAGATGGACTTCAGCCAAGTGGCGAAACTGTAGGTTTCGCGACCGAATTGATCGCGAAACTGTAGGTTTCGCGACCGAATTGATCGCGAAACTGTAGGTTTCGCGACCGAATTGATAGCAAGACCCCAGGTTTTGCGCATCGAAGTCTCCA
>JBJTGN010000098.1:0-1737 GCA_046093905.1 Actinomycetota bacterium | reverse complement strand
GCACTGAGCGTGACACGCCGTCACGACGTCGATGCGATCATTGTCATGTCGCCACCGCTGACGCTCGGTATTGGAGGCAAAGTTGTGGCAATCGTCCGTCGAATTCCGATGATTCTGAACATTCAAGACGTCTTTCCCGATGCAGCAATCCGCACTGGAGTCATCACGAATGGTCTCGTGATCCGTTTGGCGCGTGCACTCGAACGATGGGTGTATCGAGCTTCGAGCGCCGTGACTGTCCTGTCCGACGATCTGCGCGACAACGTCGGCGCGAAATTGCCACGCCGCTCACGCGAGCGGGTGGAAGTCATCCCCAATTTCGTCGACGTGGAAGCAATTACTCCGTGTGATCGATCGACGAATTACCGCGCCGAGCTCGATCTCGGCGACGGTCCGGTCGTGATGTACGCGGGAAATGTCGGCTTTTCGCAGTCGCTCGATTTGATCGTCGAGGCGGCACGGGCACTTCCGCAGGCAAAGTTCGTGATCAACGGTTCGGGAAGCGCAAGAGCGGATCTCGAGACCAAGGCAGCCGGGCAGTCAAACGTCGTCTTCGGTGAGTTCCAGCCCGCTGACAGACTCGCTGAGGTGTTGGGGACAGCGGATCTCCATGTCGTGCCTCTGCGTGCTGGTCTCGGCAGCGTCAGCGTTCCGTCGAAGACGTATTCGATTCTGGCGGCGGGTCGACCGATCCTTGCCTCCATCGATCCCGACACTGAGGTTCCGCGAATTCTCGAGAGATCCGGCGCTGGATTGGCAGTTCCTCCCGATGACCGTGAGGCGTTCATCGAGGGGCTTCGGCAGCTACTGGCCGACCCCGAGAGTCTCGAGACAATGGGTCTGAGGGGACGCGAATTCGTGGAAAACGGGGTGTCGCCCCGTGCTGTTGCCGAAAGATACGAGGATCTCATTCGACGCGTTGTCGGTTGATTCGTCACAGAGCCGCGGATCGGTGTTACCGGTGACCGTTCGTTCGGCGGTTTGGACGAGTAGCCTTCGATTCTCGTGGGTAAAGCATCGTCAGCAAAGAAGGTCGCGCGTCTCGCTCAGAAGGGGAAGGGCCGCAAAGTCCGTTTCCAAGGCGGGACTCTTTTCCCGGCCGTCATGGTGGGAATCTCCCTCCTCGGTGCCGGACTCATCGTGTATTCGCGAGCGTCCATTCCTGATCGCAATGTTGCCCCGACGATCGAAGATCACTGGCATGCTTCCTACGGTTTCTACGTATGCGACGACTGGTTGCCGGACCTCCAGGGCGCAAAGGAAGAAGCCGACAGCACTGGTCTTCCGGTCAGCGATGAATATCGTCGCACCGGAATTCACAGCCACGACGATGGCGTCATGCACTGGCACCCGTTCACGTCCGCGGCTACGGGTCGCAATGCCAAGCTCGGCGTTTTCCTGAACGTCTACGGCGTCAAGATCTCCGATTCGAAACTCGAATTGCCAGAGGATCAGGGTGGGGGCGTCTATGAAGAAGGCACCACGACCTGTAAGGACGAAAATGGCGAAGACGTCGAAGCCCAGTTGGTGGTGTATGCCTTCGATTCCTACGACAATTCCGAGCAGTATTCGACCTACATCACCAACTTCAAGGACGTCCGCCTCGAACAAGACGGCATGGCATTCGTGATCGTCTTCGCTGCTCCTGGAACTCGTCCCGGACTTCCGCCGTCGGCTCAAGATCTTCCGGAACTCGGTGCCGCTGACAGTGCGACGGGCCAGCCGACGACGACGATT
>JBJTGN010000097.1:0-7245 GCA_046093905.1 Actinomycetota bacterium | reverse complement strand
GCAGAAGAATCTTCCGTTGACGCGACCGAGACCGATCGGCCGCAGTGAACGGTCAGGTTGCCTCAGGCTCTCCACCAGCATGTCGGCGGCTGCAACAGGGTCGTTCGGAAGACCGATTGTTCGAGCAAAAACGTTGGTGCTTCCACCTGGCAGGACCCCGAGAGCTGTCGAACTGCCAGCGACTCCCGTTGCGACCTCGTTGAGCGTGCCATCGCCGCCGAATGCAATGACGAGATCGAGCCCCCGGCGGGCGGCATCCTCGGCGAACCGTGTGGCATGTCCCCGGCGATTGGTCTCGACAACTTCGACGTCGTGGTGGCGCGCCAAGGTCCGATGGACGATGACGGTGTTTCGGGCCGTCACGGACGAGGCGAACGAATTGACCACCAACAGGATTCGCACCGGGTGGACGGTACCAGTCGGATCCAAGAGATGTCCGTGTCCGGGTACCAGGTCTGCTCGGTCCGAGTGAAGTCCGGGGTGGGTCGGGCGTCACTCCTCCTCCTGGTGGACGGGTTGTGTGAATTCGCTCACGAACCGCAAGAATGCGCCCATGAACGTGATCGTCTGTGTGAAGCAGATTCCCGACCCAGCCAACCCCGGTTCACTCACGGCGTCGTCGAACACACTCGACCGCAGTGGCAAGTTGATCCTCGACGAATCCGACAGTTATGGAGTCGAGATGGCTCTGCAGCTGGTCGATGCAGCAGGCGGGGGAGAGGTCAGCCTCATCTCGATGGCTCCGAACAACGAAACTGCGGGCCTGCGAACCGCTCTTGCGATGGGCGCAGCCAAGGCAATACTCGTCTCTGATCCTGCGCTGCAAGGTTCCGATGCGCTGACGACAGCGAAGGTTCTCGCAGCTGCTGTTCAACGTCTCGGTGGTGCCGATCTCATCATTGCGGCAACTGAATCGAGCGACGGCTACACGGGAACTGTTCCCGAGCAGATGGCTGAAGTTCTCGGTCTCCCTTCGGTGACATTTGCGAAGAAGGTGGCCGTCGACGGCAACAGCCTCAAAGTGGACCGTCAGACCGAAGCCGGTTACGACGAGGTCACGTGCCCGCTGCCCGCTCTGATCTCGGTCACCGCTGGTGTCGTCGAGCCGCGATACCCGAGCTTCAAGGGAATCATGGCTGCCAAGTCGAAGCCGCTCGAGGAGATCACGGCATCCGATCTCGGTGTGTCACCCGTTGGCTGGGCAGGAGCAGGTCAGCAGATCACGAACGTCGGCCAGGCCGAAGCCCGCGCTGCCGGAGAAGTCATCGAAGATGATGGCGAAGCATTCACCAAGATCGTGTCCTTCCTCGAGGGACTCAAGGTCATCTGACGAACGACATCGACGAAAGAACGGACGGAACAATGGCACTCAACAACATTTGGGTCTTCGCTCAGACGGCGAACGGAAATCTCACCTCGGCCTCAGTCGAGTTGATCACCAAGGCGAAGAGCCTCGGCGGCACCGTGAGCGCATGGGTCGCAGGCGACGGATCATCGGTGGCGGCAGCGGCGGGAGAGCACGGAGCTTCCAAGATCTTCGCTGTGGACTACGGCTCACAGCTCGCTGGAGTCGCAGTTGCGGGAGCGATGAGGTCGGTCATCGATGGGGGCGATGCGCCTGATTTGGTGATGTTCCCTCAGTCCTACGAGGGACGTGACGTGATGGCTCGTCTGTCGGTGAAGCTCGATCGCACGGTTCTGACGAACAACATCGACATCGCCGCCTCGGGGGACTCGATCGCGGTGACGACTCCGATCTTCGGTGGTAACACCCTCGTGACCACGACGTTCACCGGTGGAGCGCCGTATCTTGCGTCGTTCCGTCCGAAGTCGTTCAATCCCGAGCCATCGGGTGGATCTGCTGCTGCGGTTCAGGCTGTTTCGGTTCCCGATCTCGGCAAGACCGGTGGAGCCCAGGTCACCGCAGTGCATGTCGAAGAGACGACGGGTCCCAAGCTCGACGAGGCGGACATCGTGGTGTCGGGTGGTCGCGGTCTCGGAGAGAGCGACAAGTTCCAACTGGTCGAATCCCTCGCCAAGTTGTTGAAGGGTGCGCCGGGAGCATCGCGAGCAATCGTCGATGCCGGTTGGGTGCCGTACAGCTATCAGGTCGGTCAGACGGGCAAGGTCGTCAAGCCCAGCGTGTACATCGCCGCCGGAATTTCGGGTGCAACCCAGCACATGGTGGGCATGAAGGGTTCGAAGAACATCATTGCCATCAACAAGGACAAGGAAGCTCCGATCTTCGGTATTGCGGATCTCGGCATCGTCGGAGACGTGCACAAGGTTCTGCCGAAGTTGATCGAAGCTCTTCAGGGTCGCTGATCGATCAGACCCACGACGATTCGTCACATCGGATCGTCGTGGGCGAACAGCCCGAACACGATTTTCTCCTCGTGGTCGATAGCGGCGAGACTCAACTCGTAGGAATGGCGTTCCTCGAGGTCGAGCCGAAACCACTCGAAGTGGCCGACTTTTCGACCGAGTTCTCGAGGTAGTTCGTACGTCGGTCGCAGATCGTCCCAATCCGAACTCAACCCGGCGAGAGCTGACGCCATCCACCAAGTGTTGAATCGGCCCGCTGCTGCTCCTCGGCGGCGTCCATGAGAGCCTGCCGATGCTCCGCACCAAGCGAGCCATTGAAGTGCCTGATGAGGAGTCAGCACGCTTGCACGAACCGACTGTCGACCGAGTGCAGCGACGAGGGTCGCGAGACCTCCTTCGACCACGATGCAGCGCGCTCGGCCAGTCGATGCGGAAGTCCACGGCTCGACAAGGCTTCGCAGAGCTGAGTCGGTCTCGTCGTCGTCGACCTCAGTGATCGGGTCATCCGCTGCAGATATGTCGAACCAGTCGTGGATCCAGTTGTCATAGGGGGCATCTGCGCGAATGCCGTTATCGGAGTAGGTCGCGAGCGGATATTGCGGTTCCCAATCGAGCAGGTCCGTCGGAATGTCGAGTACCGCTCCCGAGACTTCGTCGTTGTCGACCCGATCCCCGCGGATGATCCGTTCGTGGGCGACGAGTTCGCGCTGTGGACCGAAAGGGAGGAGGTCGCGCAACTCGGCCCAGGTGTGGCTCTGGGCGATGACCTCGGTGAGCGGTCCGATCGAGAATCGACTCGCTTCGTCATCGACAACGCGGCATGCCCATTCAGCAGGTGCATGGAGGGCGAGTCGGTACTCGCACAGGGTTGCGATCGGCCAGACTTGGCGGCCGGTGCGCGTTGCGGACCGGCAGGCGTCACGGGTTCTCAAGACACTTGCCCAGTCGCGGGACGAACACAGCGAGTCGACCAGCCTGATCAGGCCATCCAGGTCGGCGGCATCGACGAGTGAGGCAATTCGGTCTTCAGCCTCGTCGAGATGGCTCATACCATCGGCCAGGGATATCGCTGACCGCTTGGGTCGCTCGGAAAGACCCCGCCGGTCAAGAGGATGCGCGCCCGTTCGACGCAAGCCTCGACCTCGTCATCGTCGAGCCAATCGCTCAGACACGCTGGCGGAGTGTCCACGAATCGGCGAATCGCCTCGAGGTGAGGTTCGACGATCGGTTCACCCGAAAACTCCCAGATGACTGTGCGAAGTTTGAAATCCGCTGAGAAACAGAGACCGTTGTCGATTGCCCACACCTTGTCGTTCGAATCGATCAGGCAATGGCCGCTCTTGCGATCGGTGTTGTTCGCCACGATGTCGAAGAGAGCAATGGCTCGAAATTGATCGTGAAGATTCTCATGGGACTCGAAAAGAGTGAAGTAGTGCTCTTCGAAACGAGCTTCCACGAACAACTGCACGCTCCCCGGACCGTACGGACCATCTCGTCCAACAGTCGGTGGAACGACGTGAAAGCCGAGACTCTCCGACAGGCAGTACGCAGCAATTTCCCGACGAAACAGACCAGGAGGGAAATCCCACAGGGGACGTTCACCGCGCAGAGGTTTGTAGATGGCCTTGGTGGATCGATCGTCGAGTCGAATCTCGACCAGGAAAGTGCCGTTGCTGCTGTAGGGCATTCGACCGAGGATCTCGATCTCACCTTCGACGAGGAGAGGTAAATCCTCCATGTGATCAGTTCATGCGCGGACAGAAATGCCCGTCCGGATCGATCGGCAATTCGCAGTACACGCAGTTCGGGCGGCCGGCAGCAACGATTCTGTCGGTGTGATCGCAGAAGGCCACAGCTTGTGCACGAGACATTCCTGCTCTCACTCGAGACAGCACATCGCCTTCATCGCCGGGGAAGGGATACGTCCCAGTCTCTTCATCGATCGAATCCTCGCCGATTGCTTCTTCACTGAATGATGGCTCAGCATCATCGTCCCAGTCTTCACTTTCGGCTGAATCATCGGCGATGTCCGGTGAGAACTCGCGCAAGTGGAGTACGAAGTGATCGGCGACGGTGTTGAACTCGAGAGCCACTGCACCGAGCACGAATGCCTCGTCGAAAGGTTCGCTCAGTTGCATTGCCGTTCGAGGAGGCTGGCCTTCGGGCACCGGAAGGCTCGACAGCGCACGCCTGAGGTATGTGGAAATCGTTGCGACCTGCTGCTTTTCACAGCGAATGGTCACCGTTTCGTCACCGGAACGGATCTGAAGGTAGAAGGTTCGTCGCCCCGGTTCGCCAACGGCTCCACTCGTGATGACGTCGATGTGATCGAAATCCGCAATCAGAGCCATGTCGATCGCCCCTTCATGATGGCACCAGGTCGGACAGCGAGCCGCCCGTCGAATTCACTGCCAGGACGATCGGACCATGTGACGTGTAGTGCACCACGGTGGCCGAACAAGTACTGATCACGATTCGTTGGAAGAGATCGATATGTGTTCCGAGTGCATGAGCCACCGCTGCCTTGATCGGGTCGGCGTGTGAGACGCACACGATGGTTTCTCCCGGGTGCTGCCGGCACAATTTTTCGATCGCCGACACCATACGAGTCTGCATTTCGATGAAGCTCTCGCCCGATGGGAATCGGAAGACCGATGGTGCTTTCTGAACAGTGGACCACTCGGGAAGTTTGGCGAGCTTGGCCAATTCGGCTCCCGTCCAGTCTCCGAAATCGCATTCGATGAGGCCGCGATCGATCGAGGTGCGAAGTCCGAGCGCGCGAGCGATGGGCGCAGCCGTCTCACGAGTGCGCTCGAGCGGCGAGGCATAGATCGCCTTGATTCCTTCGATCCCTCGAATGCGCTCGGCAACCGTCTCGGCCTGGGAACGTCCGACGTCACTCAGATGAAGACCGGGGGCGCGCCCAGGAAGTGTCTTGCCAGTCGTTGGCGTTTGGCCGTGTCGCACGAGGATGACGCGGGTCCCTGATGGGGGAGGCTTCGGTTTCGAGCGGGGCGGTCGAGCAGGGGTGCGTGCGGCCATGTCTGTGCCAACCTAGTTGGGTCATGGCAGGTGCGTCTCGTCGTCCAGGTGCGAATTCCGACCCGTCTTCGATCGGTGCTCAGAAGTTGGAGGAACTCGCTCAGGAAGTCTGCGCGTGTGATGCCTGCCCGCGTCTCGTCGAGTGGAGACTCGAAACTGCTCGACAGAAGCGAGCCGCATTCGCAAACGAGGACTACTGGGCGCGTGGAGTTCCTGGCTTCGGGGATCCTGCAGCTGCGGTGCTGTTCCTCGGGCTTGCGCCGGCAGCACACGGAGCGAACAGGACTGGTCGGATCTTCACGGGTGATCGAAGCGGGGATTGGCTGTTCCGAGCATTGCATCGTGCGGGCCTGGCGAATCAGCCCACCTCGAACAACCGAGACGACGGTCTCCGTCTCGACGGGGCATGGGTGACATCAGCAGTGAAATGTGCTCCACCCGGGAACAAGCCGAATCCCGATGAGCGAGATCGATGTCGAGCGTTTCTCAATCGCGAGATGACAGCCTTGACGCAACTCCGGATCGTGGTGTGCCTCGGCTCTTTCGCCTATGACGCTGCAACGTCTCACTTCGCGGTCAAACCGAAGCCGAAGTTCGGACATGGAATCGAAGTCTCGACGTCAGCAGGAATCACACTCGTGTGCTCGTTCCATCCGAGTCAGCAGAACACGTTCACGGGACGCTTGACCGAAGAAATGCTGGATGCTGTCGTGAACAGAGCAGTGTCGTTGGCCCAAGCAGATCGCTAGATCTGCACCGAGCGCTCGAGAGCGAGACGCGTCGTTGCTGCTGCTTGCTGAATGGCCCCGTGACCGTCGTCGCACAATTGGCTCATCGAAAAGAATCCGTGAATCTGCCCGTAGTAACGGGTCAACGTGCACGGGACGTCCGCAGCGAGAAGAAGTTGGGCGTAGGCCTCACCTTCGTCGCGGAGCGGATCGTATTCCGCGGTGATCACGATGGCTGGCGGGGCTGCGGACAGAATGGACATGTCGGTGAGCAGAGGTGATACGAGCGGGTCGGTTTCCGAACCGTTCGCGCCGCTGAGGTAGTGGTCGCAGAACCATTTCATGCCATTGGCTGTCAGGCGATAGCCATCGGCATTCTCCCGATAGCTCTGCGAACCCCGCCGCGCATCGGTCACGGGATAGATGAGCATCTGAAAACACAAAGGGACGGGACGCAGATTGGCCACGACTGCTGCGAGGTTGCCACCTGCTGAATCACCGCCGACAGCAAGGCGATTCGGATCGATGCCGAGTTCGTGGGCATGTGCATGGATCCACTTCACTGCGGAGACACAGTCGTCGAGCGGTGCAGGAAATGGATGTTCCGGGGCGAGTCTGTAGTCGACGCTGATCACCGGGTGGTCGAGTGCAACCGCAAGCTTGCGGCAGACATCGTCATGAGTGTCGAGACTTCCGATCACCCAGCCTCCACCATGGAAGTAGACGAGGGCGCCGCGATCCTGGCGATCGTCGGATCGATAGACACGTAGCCGAATACCGTCCGCATCGACTTCGGAGATGTCGTGCAGTTCGACAGCCGAGGGGGCTGTCATTGCCTCCATCCCGAGACGCGCGGTCACCGGTTCCTGGGTTTCGAGCGGCGGAGCTCCGAGCGCAGTCAGTGCGTCGAGAATGGCTCGTGTTTGAGGATGGAGTGGCATGGCGAGATCATGTCATGGATGACGGGGCTGGGGATCACGACGCTGGCGTGCAGTGCGGGCCAGCGCCCGCATTTCGGTCAGGGCTGGCGGGAAACCGAGAGTTCGTCGCCGTGCCAGATGCGCTTCATATTCGGCACATGCCGCCAGATCATGAAGATGCTGATGCCGACTCCCGCGAGAATCTCTCCCAGTGGCCGTCCCGCCACGAG
>JBJTGN010000096.1:0-2608 GCA_046093905.1 Actinomycetota bacterium | reverse complement strand
GACCTCGTACACAACGCCAAGGCTGTGTATCAGCGCTACCTCAGCTGGTACGACGGAAACCCGTCCAACCTGTATCGGCTTCCACCCGTCGAGGCGGGAAAGCGATACGTCGAACTCGCCGGCGGTGTCGACAGATTGATGGCCCACGCCAAACATTCGTTCAATGCTGGCGACTACCGCTGGGTCGTCGAGATCGTCAATCATCTCGTGTTCGCCGACCCGACGAATGAGGATGCTCGTGCTTTACAGGCCGATGCTCTCGAACAACTCGGGTATCAAGCGGAGTCGGCGACGTTTCGCAATGCGTATCTCAATGGAGCTCAGGAACTGCGACAGGGACCCCCTCAAGGTCCATCTGGCCCGATCAGAGGCCGCGGACTTCTCGCAGCAATGTCGATCGAGCAGATTTTCGACACCATGGGTGTGCGCCTGATATCGGAAAATGTCGGCGGTCTGTCCGCGCGCATCAACTGGACGTTCGCCGACATGAAGGGCACCCCGGACGAGAAGTGGGTGCTGGAACTTTCTCACCGCACACTGCACTCGGTGCGCGGACGGCACGCAGTCGGTGCCGAGGCGGGTCTGACGATGACTCGACAGACGCTGATCCGCATCATCGCCCAGGAGACGACGTTCGTGGACGAGATCGGGTCGGGTGGGATCACGCTGGAGGGCGATGCCCAAGCGCTGCTGTTGATTTTCGGCAATCTCGACACATTCGGGGGAAGTTTCGCCATCGTCGAACCCTGACCAGATCTGATCGGCTCCGATCCGAGCGGGCCGGACTGTGTGGAGCAGCGGTTCTCGGTGCAAACTGAGCCCATGACAACGGTAGCCAATCCCCCTTCGACCACCTCAACTCGCGATCTCTCGACTCTTGCCGAGGACCTGCGTTCGACCTACCGCAAGGGTGTGACTCGTCCGCTCGACTGGCGCCGTCGCCAGTTGAAGCAGATGATCGCCATGCTCGACGACAATGAAGCCGAGATCATGGAGGCGCTCAAGACGGACCTCGGCAAGCCGGCGGTCGAGGGTTTCATCACAGACATCGCCTTCGTCACCGGTGAGATCAAGGCCATGCTCAAGAATCTGCGCAAGTGGAACGAAGCCGTTCGCGTACCCACTCCTGTCGTCGCTCTCCCTGCGAAGTCACGCCTCATCCCCGAACCTCTCGGCGTCGTCCTCGTGATTGCACCGTGGAACTACCCGGTTCAGCTTCTCCTCGTCCCCGCCGCGGGCGCGATTGCCGCCGGCAACGCCGTCGTGATGAAGCCATCGGAGGTTTCATCGGCTACCTCGGACGTGCTCGCTCGTCTCGTCCCGAAGTATCTCGACCCGTCTGCGATTGCAATCGTCGAAGGTGGCGTTCCCGAGACCACGAAGCTGCTCGAGCAGCAGTTCGACCACATCTTCTACACCGGCAACGGAACAGTGGGTCGTATCGTCATGCAAGCAGCAGCCAAGCATCTGACTCCAGTCACCTTGGAACTCGGTGGGAAGAGTCCGGTCATCATCGATGAGTCCGCCAATGTCAAAGTGGCCGCCCGCCGGATCGCCTGGGGTAAGTGGCTGAATGCAGGCCAGACATGTGTTGCACCGGATTACGTCCTGGTTCACGAATCGAGAACCCAGGAACTGATCGACGGCTTGCGTGGAGCCATCACTGAGTTCTACGGCAACGACCCAGCCACGAGTGACAGCTATGGACGCATCGTCTCGCCTCGGCATTTCGATCGCCTTCGTTCTCTGATGAACGGAGGAACTCCTGTGATCGGTGGCGAGACGTCTGCCGACGATCGCTACATCGCACCGACTGTTCTCGCCGACGTCGACATGACGGCGGCGCTGATGAGCGAGGAAATCTTCGGACCGCTGCTGCCGATCGTCCCCGTGCCATCGGTCGACAAGGCAATCGACGCGGTGAACAGCCGTCCTCATCCGCTTGCCTTGTACGTGTTCTCCGAAAAGGAGCGCGTCGTCGAGGACGTCCTTGCGCGGACAACCGCAGGTGGAGTCACTGTGAACGGCACGATCATGCACCTCACCAACCCTCACCTTCCTTTCGGTGGAGTCGGCGAGAGCGGCATGGGTGGCTATCACGGACAAGCGGGTGTCCGCTTGTTCCAGCACATGAAGCCGGTCTTGGCCCGCAGCACCAAAGTGGACCCATCGCTCGCCTATCCGCCGTACACGGCGCGCAAGGCCAAGATCTTCCGCAAGGTCCTCTGAGGAGACTTCTCTGCTTCAGTGCTCGTGTCGGGCGAAGGCAGCCACAATCTCTGCTTCAGCTGCTGCTCGTCCTTCCCAATTACGAACGGTCGTGTCTTTGTTGGGCTCGAGCAGTTTGTAGGTCTCGAAGAAATTCCCGATCTCGCCGAGCAAGTGTTCGGGTAGGTCTTCGATGTCCTGATACTGCATGAACCGCGGGTCATGTGATGGGACACACAGAACTTTTGCGTCATTCCCCTTCTCATCCGACATCCAGAAAACTGCGACCGGCCGTACGTGCACATGGCATCCGGGAAATGTCGGCTGGCTCAACCACACGAGCGCATCAAGGGGGTCTCCGTCTTCGCCGAGGGTGTTGGGGAAGAAGCCGTAGTCGAGC
>JBJTGN010000095.1:0-1209 GCA_046093905.1 Actinomycetota bacterium | reverse complement strand
CGCAACTTCATCATTCATGAAACACCTCGGCTCGACATCGTGGTTGAGGAAGGTGCTTGTCAGATGGCTTCATATCTCTACCTGCAGTCCGTGCCCGGGTCGCAGTCACTGCATATCAGGCAGTCGATTGAGTCCGATCCGAGTCCCGTATATGGCGATGGATTCCGCCATATACGAAAACACTTTGCGCGATTCGGGAATTTTCAGATGTTCTTGAACGACCTGACGAGTCAGACGCAACATCCCGAGATACCACTCGACTCAAGTGCCGGAAGAGAAGACGAGTTCACGCAAGAAGTTGAGAAAGTAGCCGAGCGACACCGTCCGACCTTGCTCATTCCCGCTGCCCAGAAAAGCGTGCCAAAGCCACTTCAGCCAAGTACGGGAAAGGGTCGCCAGGCAAGACCGATTATCCGACTCCCCAACATTCCATTGGCTGCTTCCGAACCACTGACCAAACCGAAGAGGACTCGGCCAACGATTATCTTGAAGCCGAAGTGATCAGCCGCACTCAGAATCTTGTGGACCGCTAAAAATCAGACGACCCTTAATCACAACCTCTGGCTGACCACCGCCGTTGTTCTCTCGAAGCTTGTATTTGTCGCCGTTAACGGTCACAAATTCGGCACCGCCTTCGTCGCTCTCCACTCGCTCAAGCTCGGTTCCAGCAAAAAACCTGCTCTTGAATTCTCTCGCTAGCTTCGTACCACTGTTGCTTTCCCCGTAACCATAGACATAGATGATCCCAACCTCCGCGCGCGACGGGTCAAGTTTGCGCTGAGTGATTTCCGTAGCCACCGACTGTCTCAGCCGCATTTCAAAAAGCTCTTGTGTCATAGTCATGTCGAGCCTCTTAATTATGAACTCGCGACAGTGCAACTGAAGTGCATCTTCGGGCGCGATGGTCGTGGTCGTGGTCGTGGTCGTTGTCGTCGTGGTCACGATGGGCGGCTTGATTCGAGGTGTGCGAGCGCTGGCGACGACTGAACCGAAGCCGATAAGCGCAATAACAAGCAGCACGTCTGCGTACAGCCAACCCGACACCGAGACGAGATTGCGTCGATTGCGGAGTGACGGCATGGCTTGGAATCTACTTCGTCGTGAGTATCGCGGCTCACGGAAACTCGGCCTTGGCCATGGATTCAAGGTCTGCTCCTCGCATGGGTTGGAGATGGCGCCGTTCACTAGGCGTTGGGCCGTTTCGATAGA
>JBJTGN010000094.1:0-5389 GCA_046093905.1 Actinomycetota bacterium | reverse complement strand
CCGTGAACATCCGTTCGTAAGAGACGTTGAACGGTTCCCAACGGCCGGCGGCGGGAATCCAATAGAAGCGCGCCGGCGCAAGCGCAAACAACAGCCCGTAGATGCGCATTGCAGTGGGCAGGAACCGCTGCATTGGACTCGAGAGCGACGGCTCCACCATGCTAACTGTATCGGCCCGACATCGAATGCCGAGTTGGGACCACGGGTGACGCTGACCTTCCTCACCTGAGGCGGAACTCGTTACCCCGCCGCTCGACCTCACCGGAAGCAACATGGTTGGAAGTTGAGCGGCCGACGAGGTCGTAGAGGAGGATGCGTCGGACAGTTCCAGATGGGTAGCGCCGAGTCACCCTGAGTACCTCGGCGATGACCTGCCGGCTCCAAGAACTGAGTAACCGCTCTCCCCTACCGCCGCGAGACAATGTGTAGTAGCCGCGGTTCATTGGCGTAACACAATGGCGTAACACGCATCCGACGGGCACCTTTCATTAGAGAATCAGGTGGTTTTCGATTCCCCCCAGCTCCACTGTTGTTTCAATTGGTGAAATGCCGTCGGATCTCCCTTTGTCACGAGTGCGGGCTGCCTACAAGTTGGGCGTCACCCGAACAGCCAGTGCACCCCTCGCCCAATGGTCGAGATTGTCATCCGATCCCTGGTACCGCTCGGCAATTGCTTGACGAACAGACGCGTCAGCCCCTACCTCAATGACCTCAGCAGTGGCTTCCACTTCCATCTCCCCGAGGCGCAATGTCACCCGAGGCTCCCGTCGAAGATTACGCACCCAGTCGGCCCAGCCATCTGGTTCGGTGAACAACCAGATGCTGCCACCCTCGACGACGAACCAGATTTCGATCGTGTGCGGGTTTCCCGTCCGGCGACCAATCGTCGTCAGATAGCAGAACTGATGGGATGACCAGTTGCTGACGAAGGAACGATCGGACATCTGAGTTCGAGACAGGGGCATCGCCATGGGAAAACTACTGCGAGAGAGAACGTGCGAACACGACCACACTGACGAGCATCGGCACAACGAGCACCGACGAGGTCAGGTGGCGCACTCTGATTCGGCCACGTCGGCAACAAATGGGGACGTCTCATCGAAGTCGACGAAGAATTCCGGTGCAGTCTCAGGGGTCGGCACAACATCCAGATCACGAAGATCCTCGGCAACCGCCGTGGCTCCTCCCGATCGGTCGAGCCATATCCGAAACGACTCCCCTGCGGAACGCTCCGACGCGAATCGACGCACGACGCGCGCCACACCCTCGGGCGCGTTCTTCGCCGGAAGACGCAGGGCCTTCTGACCGAAATTGATCTGTTCTTCACCCACATATCCACCGAGCAAGAGCTGATAGCCGGGCAGCGACTGGCCATGAGCGCGCCGCTCGGCCCCAAAAAGCCCGATGTCGGACGCGTGGTGCTGACCACAACTGTTCGTGCAACCCGAAATGTTGATCCGCACGCCGCCGATCTCAGCCAGACCCTCCTCTTCCAGCCGCTCACCAATCGCCTTGGCCAGACCCCTGGATTGGGTGATCGCAATGTTGCACGTGTCGGCGCCCGGACACGCAACGACATCGCGGGCAAGCTCGGCCCCTGGACGAGCCATCCCAATGGCTGCGAGAGCGTCGTACAGATCATGGAGCCTCTCTGGGTTGACCGAGCGGAACACCACGTTCTGTCGGTTCGACAGCCGGACATCCGACCCGAAATTCCTCTGGATCGCAGCCAGTGCACGGAACTGATCAGCAGTGATGTCTCCCAAGGCTGCGTACGCCACGACGGACACCAGACCGCTCGCTGCGCCCCGCACAACCGACGATTCCACCCATCTCCCGTAGGGGTCACGCGAACTCAACGTCACCGAAACTGCTTGACCCATCGGTGTTGGGTCCAATCCACGTCCCGCTGGCGCGTCACCTGTGGCAACCACCTCGGGTGGAATACCTCCTGGCCACGTAGACGATGCCGGCAACGTGTGACGAATCTTGATCACGCGACGGCGAACCTCGTCGATTCCAAGTTGATCAACCACCCACTTGAGCCGCGCCCGCAGCTTGTTGTCCCGGTTTCCCGTCTGATCGAAGACTCGCAGAACGGCTTCGATGGTCGGGAGCAACTGTTCTCGAGTCGTGAACTCCTCCAATGCCAGAGCCGGGTGAGGAGTTGCACCGAGTCCTCCCGCGATGTAGACGCGAAAGCCACTCTCGAGGACGCCGTCGTCACGAGTACGACGAACAGCGACCACTCCCACGTCGTTGAACATGGCCTGCCCACAGTCGGTGCTACAGCCCGAGAAGTTCACTTTGAACTTGCGGGGCAATCGCTGACCGAGCGGATTACGAACGAAGTGGCGAAACACAGCCTCGGCCCACGGAGTCACGTCGAGATGCTCGTAGGGACATGCACCGGCCAAATGGCATGCCATCACGTTGCGCACCGTGTCGCCACACGCTTCTCGAGATGTCAGCCCAACCGCCGCAATGCGTCGTAGCAGCTCCGGAACACGGCGCAACTCCACGAAGTGGAATTGGATGTTCTGACGTGTTGTGATGTGCCCCCAGCCGCGTGAGAACTCGTTGGCGATGTCGGCCATCACTTCGAACTGCTCCGGGGCGATCGACCCTGCCGGCAGTTTGATGCGGACCATCTGGTTCGTTCCGCCCTGACGCTGGCCATAGATGCCATTGTTCAGACGCATCACACGAAACACGTCTTCGGCGATCTCTCCCTTCAAGTACTGGTCGATGGCAACTTCAAATCTCTCGATGTCGAGTCGCTGCTCCTCGAAGAGGTCCCGAGGCACGGGCACCACTGGGGTCGTCATGATTCGAACTCCTTGTCTCGCCCATCAGGGCTTTCACCAATTTCCCTCAAAGCGTCCTTCAATGCCTGCCTGAGTCGCCTCGCACCGTCGGCCGACAGATGGGCGATCAATCCGGTTCCGGGGCGTCCGATGTCTTCGATCGTCAAAATGATCCGTGGAATCGCGTCATCGTAGTCATCGGATGCGGCGACCGCCCACGACACGGGCATTGCGTCATCGAGCCCCGACGGCAGATCCTCACGATGGATCTGCTGGTCGTCTATCGATCTCCTCATTCGCAGCCTCCGATGACGTTCTCCGCTCTACCGAAAACGTTCATGCCGGCAACGTCACCAATCACGATCACTGCGGGCGCCTCGACATCGACATCGATCAACGAGCCGAGCGTCGATCGAACGACGCGCTGGTCGGCTCGCGTTGCGTTCACCACGACCGCAACTGGCGTGAGCGTCGACCTGCCCGCATCCATCAGTCGTCGAGCAATGTCACCGCGCTCGACCACCCCCATCAGGATCACCACCGTTCCGTTCAATCGGCCGATTGCATCCCAGTCGACTCCTTCGAGACCCCCGTTCTCGCGATGTCCAGTGACAACGGTGAACGACGAGGAAACCCCTCGGTGAGTGAGCGGGATGCCCGCACTCGCCGGACCAGCGATCGCCGATGTCACAGCTGGCACCACAGTGACCTCGAGCCCGGCGGTGCGCAATGCAATTGCTTCCTCGCCCCCGCGACCGAACACGAAAGGATCTCCACCTTTGAGCCGGACGATCGAACGACCGGTTCGACCGAGACGAATCAAGAGCTCGTTGATCTCTTCCTGGGGCGTTCCCGTTCCTCGACGCTTGCCGACATCAATGACTTCGGCATCAGGTCGAGCAAGTTCGAGGATCTCGGGCGATACGAGTGCGTCACAAACGATGACGTCCGCTTCTGCAAGCAGAGCCGCGGCGCGAACAGTGAGGAGTCCCGGGTCCCCCGGACCAGCTCCAACGAGATGAACGGTCACGAGTCCAAGCCCTCGACGACACAGGGAACGCGCAGACCTCGACGCTCGAGCGTGCTGCGAATGATCGGTTCCCAGTCGACGTCCTCGGTGCTCTCGCCTCGTGCATGGACCTCAGCACGTGCGGTCGCCAGATCGTCCACAACATCGGCCCAGCCGTCGCCAAAACACTGTCCGAGTCGCGACCTGAGGAACGAGGACAATGCCGGGCTCGCACCGGATGTCGACGTCGTCATCATCAGTGATCCTCGTCTCACGACAGCCGGCAATATGAACGAGCATCGGTCGGGATCGTCCGCAGAGTTCACCCACACTCGACGTTTCTCTCCCTCATCGAAAACCGCTTGGTCGACCGGTTGGACACCTGTGGCCGTGACGACCAACCAGCAATCGTCGAGATCCGACGGAATGAACTCACGTAACTCGAGAGTCACCGGTAATCCTGCGAACTCATCCAGTGCCTCTGGGGCCACCACTACTACTTCGGCACCGCACGCGAGCAACTGCTGCGTCTTGCGCAGCGCGATTCGACCGGCGCCGACCACGAGGACCGGACGGTTTCGCAGATCGAGATTGACCGGAAAGTAGTTCACTCAGTTGTCGTCCGAATCATCAGAGCACCCACCGTTGCGCCGGAGCTTTCATCGATCAGTATTGCCGACCCGCAGTGGCGTTGGACCTCGTAGGGGTCGACTGCGAGAGGCGACAAGGTGGCAACTCGGATCCGCCCGAGATCGTTGAGGACGAACGAGTCGACAGGGCCGGAACCTGCAGTTTCGACGTCGTAGCGCGCAATGATCTCGGTAACGATCGCCCTCGTCGATCGAGTGGTGTGCTTCAGCGCCCAGCGTGAACCGGGCACGAGTGGTCGTTCGGTCATCCAGCAAATGTCGGCTTCGAAGGCGAACGTGACATCAGGAATCCGATCGGCCGATGCCGCAACCACCATGTCACCGCGGCCCACATCGATGTCATCGACGAGTTGGATCGAAATCGACTCCGACGGCACTGCGCGATCGACTGGGTCCCCGCCTCGGTCGATCGCAGCGACACTGGATCGAGCGCCCGAGGGAAGAATCAGCACCTCATCACCAATCTCCAATGGTCCTCCCGTCAATCGCCCAGCCAAGCCTCGATGATCATGGAACTCCTGTCCGTGGGGACGCACGATCCACTGCACCGGTAGGCGGGCTCCAACGAAAGCATCGGTCACAATCTCGATTTCCTCCAGGTGACCGAGCAACGAGGCGCCGTCGTACCACGGAGTTGAGTCGCCGAGATCGACCACATTGTCACCATTGAGTGCCGAAATCGGGATGGGTGTCACCTCCACCGGAAACGGCAGCTGGTCGACATGCTGGAGCACCCGGTCGACGACGGCCCTGTAGGGCACGGGGTCATGGTCGATCAGATCGAGCTTGTTCACCGCCAACACGACGTGGCGAACGCCGAGGAGGGAGGAAATGAACAGGTGCCTCCACGTCTGTTCGGTTGGTCCGACCCGACCATCGACGAGGACGATGACCGCGTCGCTCACTGATGCACCAGTTACCAT
>JBJTGN010000093.1:0-3785 GCA_046093905.1 Actinomycetota bacterium | reverse complement strand
ACTCACCCGAACCTGATCGCTCTGGGTCTGACTAGAAACACCCTTGGGCGCCTTTTCCTTGATCAACTTGTTTACTTCTTTGGCTTTTTCGGAATTGATTCCGACCTTGATGGTTACGATTTGGCGAACTGTGTCACCACTTGCTTGTTCGACTTTTCCCCAGTCGAGACACTTGAGGGAAACCCCACGTTTGACTAGCCGCTCTTCGAGAAGGAGTTTCAGCGCCTTCAGCCGATCCTCCGAAGACGTCTTCAGCGTGAGGATCAGTTCAGCCAACTCGATGGATGAGTTGGTGTTCTTGAAGTCGTAGCGGTTTGCGAGTTCGCGTTGGGCCTGGTCGACAGCGTTCTTCAATTCTTGGCGGTCGATTTCGGAAACGACATCAAAACTTGGCATGGGGACAGAATACCGAAGCCTGTAGAGTGAAGCGCCGTGGGTCGGTACCCAAGCGGCCAAAGGGAGCAGACTGTAAATCTGCCGGCTTATGCCTACGTAGGTTCGAATCCTTCCCGGCCCACCAATTCAGCATCATTGCCACGTTTACTTGGAAAAAGTTCCAAGTAGAGTTGTGGCGCACGTTGCGACGGTTTGTCGCACGCGCCCTCTTAGCTCATTCGGTAGAGCACTTCCATGGTAAGGAAGAGGTGGTGGGTTCGATTCCCACAGAGGGCTCGCAGTACTTGGCGGCGTAGCTCAGTTGGTGAGAGCATCCGGCTCATAATCGGAAGGTCACCGGTTCGAATCCGGTCGCCGCTACTCAAAGTTCGTAGGATGTGGTCTATCCATGGCTGACTCAATCGGCAAGATTGTCTGGAACTCACTGACCGCCAAAGAACGCCGAAAGTTATGGTTCATTTGGTTGTTGATTCTCGTGAGCATGGTCCTCGAGACGTTTAGCTTGGGGATGGTCCTACCACTCATCGCCGTATTGACGGATGACAGCTATCGAGAACGCTTTCCTGGGATCTATTCCTTTCTGGGCGAACCGAACACCGAACGTCTACTTGTCATTGGCGTGTCGTTCTTGCTCGCGTTGTATGTGATCAAGAACGCGTATTTCTACGTCAGCACCCGAGTTCAGCGCCGCTTCTTGAATGATGCGTCGGCGAGACTGTCGCAGCTTGCGTTCTCGCGCTACCTCCGGCAGCCATATGAATTCCATCTTCGGCACAACTCAGCGACCCTCATCAATAACGCAGAGATTGCGAAATCAATCATCAGTGGTGGTCTCGATCCATTTCTCACCCTCTTAACCGATGGACTTGTAGCGACTGGACTGTTCGTGCTCTTGATGGTCGTTGAACCAGTCGGAACCATTAGTACGGTCGCCGTTTTTGGTGTGTCTGCCGGAGTGTTTCATATTGCGACGCGAAAGAAGATTGCGGAATGGGGACGACTACGAAAGAAGCATCTCGCGTTAGTCCTCCAGCACCTCCAGCAAGGACTCGGAGGTGCAAAGGAAGTCAAGCTTTTGGGTCGGGAGCAGAAGTTCTTAGATGACCATGAAAAACACTTGGTTGCCAGCATGGAGATCACCCGCAAGTTTTCACTCATGCAGATGCTCCCGCGGCTATGGCTCGAGGTAATTGCAATCGCAAGTTTGGTTGTCCTCGTTGGAGTGATGACTGCTTCTAATGATGATGTGACTCAAATTCTTCCCATATTGGGGCTCTTTGCAGCGACAGCCTTTCGAGTCATTCCATCGATTGGGAGAATCATTGCGAGCGTTCAGGCGATTACCTTCGCAGCACCTCAGATTCGAGCCGTACACCAGGATCTTTCATTGCACGTCCCAAGTGAATCTGGCTCGGTGAAACCGATGACATTTGCGAGAGAAGTTGAGTTCCGTCACGTGAGCTTTTCGTATGAGTCGGTCAACAGAAACTCGCTAAACGATCTATCTCTCTCGATTCAATGTGGAGAGTCTGTAGGAATCGTTGGTCCAAGCGGAGCAGGGAAGAGCACGTTCATCGATTTGTTGCTTGGACTCTTGATCCCGTCGTCGGGGGAAATCTTGTTCGATGGAGTGCAAATGTCGTCAAGTGTCAGGGGCTGGCAACAGTTGGTTGGCTATGTTCCGCAGTCGATTTATCTCACGGACGACACGTTGCTCAAGAACGTTGCCTTTGGACTTCACCCTCGGGACATAGACGAACGATCAGTGCAGCGTGCTATCGAGTCGGCACAACTCGCTGACTTCGTAAACTCCCTTCCGGATGGGTTGCAGACGGTCGTCGGCGAGCGAGGAGTCCGGCTCTCTGGAGGACAACGTCAGCGGATCGGTATCGCGCGAGCGCTTTACAACAATCCGAAAGTCTTGGTCTTAGATGAAGCGACCTCGGCACTCGATACCGAGACGGAAAATGGAGTGATGGAATCAGTCCGGCGGCTTCAGGGTGAGCGAACCGTAATCATCGTTGCCCATCGCCTGACGACGGTGGCTCATTGCTCGCGAATCTTCACGATCGAGGACTCCCGTCTGGTTGACTCCCGGGTTCAGCCGGTGAGGCCGTAGGTGCGCTCATTCAGTCTCGGGCACTACACGTTCGTTCTGCGTAGACGCGTGAAGTTCGATGTACTCCTTCTACGGAGTGGCTACGTCATTCCGCTAGAGCCACATTGCGCGCCGTACTCTGTTGTCGACATGGAGCAGGGGACGCGCGAGATCGTCTTCAGTCCCACCTTCATTTGGAATTTGATCAGACTCTTCGTTCGGCACGGCCGAAACGGCGCAGTGCTCGGTGCCTACGCACGGTACTTTCGAGTTGCTGCTGTCGTGTCATACGACAATATTCAAGGGGGTTGGGATTGGGCGTCCTCGCTTCAACAACCGATGATTTCAGTTCAGCATGGCATGCGTCAGATGGCTGATGGTCATTTTGGTGATACCTGCGTATCAAATGTGCTTTTTCTGTCATGGGGAGTGCTGCAGGTCGACGATTACATCCACGGTCGTACCCCACTTCAACCGAATTCGAGTCACCTCCGTACGCCGATTCAAACTCGTCCAATTGGTTCGCTGCGTGACTCAATGTATAGATCGCTCGGGTATCAGGGCGACGCGAAGAAGGGGAGACTGTGTTTGATCTCCCAGTTCAAGGGACTCGATGGACACGGTCTCACGAAACCGACCGAGCGGCAACGAAACATCGATTTGTTGATTGAGCATCTTGGTCGTTACGTGGCGAGCCGCAACCTGGAGCTTGTCGTGGCGCTCTACTCGGACCGACCAGGCCCACTTGCACAAGAGATTGCCTGGTATCGCGACAAGTTTGGCGATTCCTGCACTTTCAACGATCCGTCAGTTGAATATGCAACGTACAAGACGACGGACGACTGCGAAATGTCATTTGGCATCCACACATCCGTTCTCTGGGAGGTCTTTGGCCGGGGACGCAAGATGCTCGCGTGCAACTACACCGGAGATCATGTGTTTGAATTCCCCGTCGTCGGTCCCTGGTTTCTGAAACACGGCTCGTACGAAGACTTTGCGCAGCGCGTCGATCAGTTACGAGCAATGTCTGAAGAGGAGTACACGTCTCTCGTCGGCGAAAAGGCGCACTACCTCATCTCATATTCGTCGGACTTGCCGACTCACGAGGCGATCGCCAACGTCATAGGGGAGTACGTTGCCGCTCGGGACGGCCTTCCAGTGGGCCATTCGTCTGATCGCTGATATCCTCAGGCTTCCTGATTTAGGGCAGTAGCTCAGCTGGTAGAGCGCCGGTCTCCAAAACCGATGGTCGGGGGTTCAAGTCCCTCCTGCCCTGCAAATGCGCGGTTTT